>CAZGIW010000012.1:0-13982 GCA_964526285.1 uncultured Bacteroidales bacterium
GTGTATTAGTCACATAGTGATAAATTGGCTTATAAAAAATGTGCTGAGCAGTTACATAAGTTTTAATTGTTGAATCAAAAATGCAATTGTTTGGTTTTCAATAAATAATTCGGGTTTTGCAGTTATTTGATATGCTTGGAAATACCTCAGTTTTTTTTTAGTATACATGACCAAAATATCCTGCAAAATACAAGAAGGCTATGCAAAGAACTAAAAATAAAACAGCACGCGATACAACCATTGCCCAATAAGCTTTTTTATTTTTCTGCACAGTAGTGACTAATTTGGTTACACCAATGCTAAATTTATCGTAGAAAAACACAATTCCAAATGCCTTTAGCGAACCTAAAGTAAAAACACCAGCCAGAATCCATACCGATACCATCTGTAAACTAAATGCCTGAACCCACAAGACAATCAGAACAACTAATCCTATAATTCCTCCCAAAAGATACCACGCAGGTCTTTTTCTCTTAGTATTAGCTTCTTCAGCCTTAAAAAAATACTCAGGTTTAACAAGATGGACTATAGTCCAACCCAGGCTCCCTGCGGCCATTAAACTAAGTAAAATAATTATAAATCCCATAGCGCATTGACTTTTTCTGTGTGAATTGTATAGTTTAATTAAGTGTCTTAAATGTTTATATTTCAATTAGTAATTCTGCTGTTCCAGTTTTGAGAAACATTGTAATGGCTTTTGCAGAATCAACGGGCTTATTGGTGTTTATTTGTTACTTCGTGGCTTATAAAAACCGCTGAGCAGTAACAAAAATTTTAATTATTTACCTTTCTTTGCCTCTGTTTTAATTTTTCTATTAAACTATTGAGCTTCAGTATCTCTTTGTTGAGTTTTTCATTTGTAAATTCTAATTTATTTTGCCTTCCTACTGCATCCATGGTTTCACAAATATTATCTATGCGCAATGCCTTTAATGCTTTTAAGTGCATTACCAGCTTTCTGATTATTTCGGTAAGTTCATTTTCTTTTTTCTTCAGGTCTGAAATATCGGTTGCTATGATTATATAATTATCTCCTTGCAGATAGGGTGGCAAAAGGTGAATCGAAAGTCTGAGATATAACGTATTGGTCAGGGATACAAAGATAACATCATGCATGTTATGTGTCAGTTGAGAAAGAAAGTTATCTAGTTTTGAATTGTCATCAGGTGAGATGAAGCGTTGAATGGATGAACCAATAACCTTTTCGTAAGGTGCCTGTACAATAGCAGCAAATCTGGGATTACAGTAAAGAATGGTACCCTCTTTTGTAAGAGTAACTGCCCCTTCGCTCATCTGCTCTATGAAAGTACGGTAGGGTGTTTCAGCCGAGCTGACAGAATAGACCTGTTCACCCTTATGACCGGAAACCATAATCGCATCCACTTCTCCGTTTCGGATTGCTGTAAGCGCATCATCCATTTCAGACATTCGGGCGCGTAATTCCTCATTTTCAATTATGAGCTGTTCTCTAGTTTTAGTCATTTTTTTTCTAAATAGAATGTATAAAGCTTACCGATAATCTAACCTATCCTTCACTTCTTTCAGGTCCAATCCTAAAAGCACTTTTTCTTTGTCTGACATATCTCCAATAATACGCCGGAAAGGAAGCGGTAGTTTTTTAATCAGAGTTGGGGCTGCAATGATCTGCTCACCTTTTGCTAAACCAGGGTTTTGATAGAGGTCAATTACTTCAAGTTCATATCGCCCTTCAAGGTATTCTTTGCAAATCATTTTCAGGTTTGTTAAGGCTAGTGCTGATCGAATTGTTGAACCTGCGATGTATAAACTCAATATATATTTATCCTTGGCCTGCCTGGCAACTGCCAGACCATAATCTTCGGGGGGGCTTTTTGCTTTTATTTTTTTTTCTTTCATATCTGCATACTTAAATACTATATTTACAAATCAGCTTACTGACAGCAAATCCAACCCAATAAGAACACGCTCAGTATCTGAGAGGTCCCCGATTATTTTTCGAACAGGTACCGGTAATTTTCTTACCAACGTTGGGAGTGCAAAAATCTGATCAGCGGCACCCAATTGTGGATTTTTCAAAAGGTCAATTACTTCAATCGAGTATTTACCCTTCAATTGATCTTCACAAATGTTTGTCAGATTTGCAAATGCAGTTATAGCTTTTGGCGTTTGACCTGCAACATATAAACGAAGCACCCACTTGTCATTTGTAGCACTTTTCGGTTTTTCTTTGGTTTTTTTGTCTGAATTCAAATCCATTTGTTTCATCTGTTAAATTATTTTTACAAATTCTTTGTTGCAAAATTCACAGTTTAAGATTTTCTGCTTTTTGCCATTTCCATTTTATCCTGTTCCAGTCGATTGATTATTTCTTGTTCTTTTTCAATAATTTTCATAGCTTCAGCTTCTTCCGACCCAAAATCAGCAAGCATAGTTTCAACCCTTGCATCCAGTTCCCTTCTTTTTCGTGCTATTTCACGTTTTTTAAGATCAATTTCATGTTTACGCGTCAATACTTTTGAAATTTCATGTGCTTCCTGTGCTACTCTTGCTGAGCCAGTTAAAACTCCGTGTGAACCAACATAAACGTCACGCAATTCTACACCGTGATTCGTTAAAACAAATTCACGAATCTGGTTAGAGTTGGCTATCCCTCGCGATTTCAAAACATACATCCCTCTGTTTCGCTCTCCGTTTAGCTCTATATCACGCAGCAACAACCAGGTATCTATAAGTGATGATATTCCAACATCAGAACTCTCCATTCTTAATTCAGATGAAGTGAGACTGGTAAATAATGCTGTAATATGGTTTACTTTAAGAAAATCGACAATGCGCATTAATAAAGTTTTTATCTCGAACTCCTTATCACCAATAAAGAAGGTATTTATCGGATCGAAAATTACGATATCAGGTTTGAATTCTTTAACAAATTTGTGGGTTACAACAAGATGCATCTCCAAACCATATAGTGTTGGACGGGTTGCATGGAATCTCAACAGTCCTTTCTTTACCCATTGTTCTAATTTTATACCAACCGAAAGCATATTTCGCATTAACTGGCTTGGAGACTCTTCGAAGCAGAAATAAAGAACACGTTCTCCCCTTTTACATGCAGCTTCAGCAAAGTGAGCTGCTGTTGTGGTTTTTCCTATTCCGGCGGTACCAGAAACAAGCACAGTACTCCCTCTATAATACCCTTTTCCTTCAAGCATTTCATCAAGTGCTAATATTCCACTTGAAATTCTTTCATTTGATGCAATATGTTCTAATCCTAAAGATGTAACTGGCAATACTGAAAATCCAGCTTCATCAATCAAAAATGGATACTCATTTGTTCCGTGAGTTGAACCACGGTATTTTACAACCCTTAAGCGACGAGTTGAAGTCTGTTCGGTTACACGATGATCGAGAAGAATAACACAGTCTGAAACATATTCTTCCAACCCTTGTCTGGTCATTGTTTCATCACCTCGTTCGCCCGTTATAATTACAGTAACACCTTTGCTTTTTAACCAGCGAAACAATCGCCTCAGTTCGGCTCGCAAAATAAATTGGTTTGGCAATCCCGCAAAAAGTGATTCTATGGTGTCTAATACAACACGTTTTGCTCCTATTGAATCAATTGCATAACCAAGGCGAATAAACAAAGCCTCTAAATCGTATTCTCCGGTTTCTTCTATTTCACTACGCTCTATATATACATGATCAAGTGCAATTTTCCCTTTTTTTACTAAATCATTCAGGTCAAAACCAAGTGAAGCGACATTTGTAATCAATTCTTCATTGGTTTCTTCGAATGACATAAAAACCCCCGGTTCGTTAAACTGAGTAGCGCCGCGTACAAGAAATTCAATTCCAAAAAGAGTTTTCCCACAACCCGCACCACCACAAACCAATGTAGGCCTCCCCTTAGGCAATCCACCAGCTGTTATTTCATCAAACCCCTGAATTCCTGTAGGAGACTTGGGAAGATCAATATTGAACGTTTTGTGTTCTGCCATTTTCATTATATTGTTTTATAAACATTGATTGTACTTGTGTATTAATAACCTATAAAGATGTGATTCATTTAGTTTTTAAAAATAAATCAATTTTTTTCCAAAATAACAATCTATTTAGTAATGATGCTTTACATAATTATTGAAAATCTTTACACAATTCGCATATTTCCAAACCAAACATTACTGTAGATTTGAGAATCATTTGCAACTAATGGATTTCAAGTAACAATGTGGCAAGGTTTTGTTAAACGGTGGGCAGCGGTTTGAAAGGTATAAAGGTATAAGGGTATAAAGGGATAAAGGTATAGAGGTATGGGGAAAAAGCGATGCCCTGAGTGCCACACTGAGGTGGTTGAGCGAAGCCGAAACCCCGAAGTGCAATTCGACAAGCTTATTTCGGCAGGCTCAATACATCGCATTGTATCACTTGCCGAAGGGACAAAAGTTAAAAAAGCACTTCGATGCGCTTCGCTTACTCAGTGTAAAAAAATAGAAAAGTTGGGTTTTAGTCAACACGCTTTTTTTAAAAAAACCAATCGCAACTCATTGATTCGTTTCGATTTATCACGATTTATGACAATTTATCCCGATGGGATGGGATGGTATGTGATGGGGATACCTTTGGGATAGTTAGTAGGAGCAATTACTACCGAAGTATTAGTGGCAAAAGAAAAACGATTTTATAGGTAGACTTATTTACAAATATATATGTTGCCAATGGGTTTAAGAGTTATCATTGGTTTTTGTCTGTCCGTAATGATATTTAATATATATTTGCAGATAGATAAAAATGCAATTATTTAACCAATGTATGTTCGCAGCTGTCTTATATTTGTAATTTTTATCAACCAGTTACTGAGTTTTTCTCAATCGGAGTTATGTACTGCCATCAATCCTGATGAAGTCATAGTAATATCTAACAGGCTGGTTACCAAATCGTCTAATATGTACACATTTGAGAACAAAGTTGACCCTTCCGGAAAACTTGGGTTTTATTTGGTTAATCAATCAAGCGAAAACGAACTTAATATCACATTAGTTGATTCATCATTTTTTGTTTCACAGCTAATAAGTCGAAGCAGCAACTGGGTTTTATTTATTCACGGAGACAGTAAAACCTTTGAAGATGCTGCTATCAGAGGCCTGAAAATTCAAAAAACACACAATATTGGCGTTATCGTTTTTTCATGGCCCACAAAAGAACCCAACATTAATGGTAGTAAAAATTTCAGAAATTCTATGCTCCAGGCTGAAAATACAGTTGCGCACGTGGCATCTTTGATAAATACATTGAAGCTAATCAGAGAAAGCCACCCTGAATTTTGGATAGACCACACTTTATCACTTTTTGCACACAGTCTTGGCAATTATTTATTAGAACTGCTGGTCAGAGAGAATCTTTTACCTCAGCCTCAAAGTAAAATATTTGATAACATTGTTTTAAATGCACCGGCTGTTAATCAAAAACATCATAAAAACTGGCTGGATAAGATCAAAATACAGAACCAAATATTTGTTATAAGCAACCGTCACGATTTTAACCTAAAAGGTGTTCGTATATTTACTTCTGCAGGCAAACAACTTGGTGAAATTGTAAAACCACCTTTTTCTGAAAATGCTTACTATATTGACTTTTCAAAATCCGTTGGTTTTCGCTTTCCTACAGGAACAACACATACTTTCTTTATTGGCTCTATTCCTGAAAAAAGTGAAAACATCCGTTGCTTTTATACCGATATTCTTCATGGCCGATCACCAGACTTAACTGACGAAAAAAAATTTCAGGCAAGAAAAATCAATGGCTCTTACAATATAATATTTTAAATTCAAAACACATGAAACCAAAAATGAAATCAAAAAAACTGATTATTATTCCACTGATAGCTTTTTGCATCACTGGTTGTGTTTCCTTCGACCATGGCTGGAAGCATATGTCACAGGCTCAAGGCACAGAAAACATTGAAACCATTCTTCAGGATGCATCTGAACTTGAGAAAAATGCGGCAAGTAAGGCCGAAATTATCCAGATTATTGATACTTATAAAAAAGTTGAGAAAGTTGATCCGCAAAATTATCATGCCTTATGGAAGATTGGCAATTATTACCTCCTTTTGGGCGCAGCACATTCAAATGGGAAAAAAGAAAAAAGCAAAAACTACAAAAATGCGGTGAAATATTGTGAAAAAGCCATGTTTACAAATGCAAAATTTAAAGATGCCGTTCTTGCCAGTAATGATGTTCCTGATGCCGCCAGCTTTCTTACCATTAATGAAATTGATGCCATGGGCTATTGGTACACAGCACGATTTTACTATTTTAAAGAATGCTTGTCTCCTTTAAGAAGAATATTCAATACCAGTATTGTTATTGAGAACAATAAAATGATAGATCATATTGACCGACTCGATCCAAACTGGGCAGGTGGCGGTAATTATTTTTCGAGAGCACTTTATTATATTGCCCTGCCTGAGCGTTTTGGAGGGAGTAAAGAGCTTGCAGAACTGGAATTTGCAAAAGCTATTGAGGCTGGGCCAAATTTCATAGTAAATCGCTGGGGCAGAGCAAAATATCTTTACAGCTTAACCGGCAACACTGAAGGTTATTTATCAGATTTGCAATGGGTTATAAAGCAAAACCCACAAACAGCCGAAAATCCAAATGCATGGAATGTCTATTTCATTAATGATGCCATTAAAATGTTAGCAGATATTTAGAAATAGCATAACTGCTCATCAGGCTTAGAACTTCCATTTTAAGCCTATTTATCAGCCTTTGACTGATGAACACTTCGGCAGATACCACACTGCCCAGTTTAAGTGCCAGCCGAAGCAGGGCTGGGGTCGAACGAAACAAAAAAGAGCAAAAAAACAGCCACTTTTTAGTTTGTTATATGTCTGGTTAGATTTTTTGCAACAAAAATATACAAACTTTTCAAATTCAACTTCAACAAAAAAAAATCACTACTGGTTTTGTTGCTAAACTCCAGATTTGTTGGCAAAGCCATAGCTTTAGGCGCCAGATTTATTCAATTTTCACAAATTCTCTAAAATTATCTCTGTCAATTATCTTTGTTTCCGCATTATAGGTTTCAGTGAATGTTATTGGTAGTTTCTGATTGTTTTTTTTGCGCCACTTAAATTCAAACCCAAAAATTTTACCTCCTTTTTCCTCTACGTAATCAATTTCCTGTTGTTGTTTAGTTCTCCAAAAATAAGGACGAGCAAAACTCTGTTTATACTCAATCTGCTTAATCCTTTCTGAAATTAGAAAATTCTCCCAAAGAGCACCTTTATCATTCCTTAATTCTATTGAATTAAAATTTCCAATGACCATATTTCTAATGCCATTATCATAAAAATATATCTTCTTATTTGTTTTTATTTCATTCCTGATGTTTCGGCTAAAGCTACTAAGTTTAAAGATTATATACCCTTTTTCTAATATGTCAATATATTTACTCACTGTATTTTTATCCACGTTTACAGTTTGAGCTAATTCTGATAAGTTGACTTCACTCCCAATCTGAAGAGCCAGAGCTTGAACAAGCTTGTCAAGAACCTCAGGTTTTCGTATGTCTGCATATGAAAGTATGTCTTTGTACAAATAGCTGTTTACCAAATTCCGCAAGATACTCTCTTCGTCTCCCACGTTATTTAATACATCAGGATAAAACCCATAAAGCAATCTGTTTTCTAAACTCTGCTCTGCATGTAAAAAACCGTGGTGGTTTTCATACTCTTCCCATGAAATTGGAAACAACTGATATTCCCATTTTCTACCAGTAAGCGATTCATTGATTCTATTTGATAAATCGAAAGAGGATGAGCCACTTGCAAACAACTGAACATCTTTAAATCTATCTGTTATTATTTTCATAGTAAGTCCTATTCCATCAATTCTTTGAGCTTCATCAATGAATACATACTTATAATTCCCCAAAATTCTTCGAATCTGTTCTGTATTAGGTTCTGTTAATAAAGTTCGTGTTTTTGGGTCGTCTCCATCAAGGAGAAGATAATCTTTTGATTCAAGGATTAATTCGATTAGGGTTGTCTTCCCCACTTGTCGTGGACCGATCACAACAATCGCTTTACCTGAATCAATTCGATCCTTTATCCTGTCACTAAGGTGTCTTGAGTACATTGTTTTTTTTGCAAAGATAATAACTTTCAGTGAATATATTCACCAAAAGTTATGCTTTTCTGTGAATATGTTCACGCGACAGAAGGTTGACTACTTTGGTTTGGAATAATCGAAATAAGCTAATAAGGTCAAGTTTAGTTTATGATTTGTTGTTTTACTAAGGTAATAAGGTTTTTTTTAGTCAGTACTGAAACCTGGTGTCCGCTTTGCTACACGATGTCCGTCCGCCGCGGCGGACGGAGCGCGGCAACGGTTCCCCCGGAGTTTACTTCGGGGACCGAGGGTCTTTCAGGCTGAAAGCCTGAAATTAATTGATTATGAGGCAACGTCTCAGGAAAAAGAATAATCTTCGGAAAGGTTTTTTTCCATGGGAATCCCTTTGGGAGGCATGTAAATTTGCAGGAATATGCAAATTTCACTTGTAGTGAGCAGTTCGACGGGCTCACTGTGGCACCCGTCGAACTATGACAAAAACTATATTCGCTGAAGAAATGTTGAATATATGGAAGGAAGTAAATTTACTTCCATAAATTCATGCTTGGGCTCATTACTCAAGTGCAGGAAGACTGAACTATTAGATTTTTGTTATTCAATTATTAATAACTTATTAGTCCAAACTCTATTGTCCATTTGCACATTAATGAAATACATTCCTTTAGACATTTGATTTGTCGAAATGCAAATAACTGTATTAGAGATGTTCTTCATTGAGTATTCTTTGATTAATTGCCCATTTTGAGAAATTACTTGAATCTGATAGTCTTTAGGCTCAATATCTGGAATTAAAATTGAAATATTTTCATAAGCAGGATTTGTCAAAATTTGTGGTGTGTTTTCATTTATTTCTTCAATTGCATCATGTATTATGAGACCAGAAACTAAAACGGAATCATTTGCAATTGATTCAACTGAGCCGCAGTTATAAACTGCTTTTACCGTAACCCAAAAGGAAGATGGATGATCAAAAAAATCATCGTAAAGACAAGAGCCAGATCCTGAACCACAGGAAATCTCTTGCTCTTCTGTAAACCTCCAAAAAACATTATTCCTGTAAATATTGAAACCTTTAAGGGTGTCAGCTGAATCTTCAATACCCCATGCTAATATAAAGCAATTATAACTAGGGCAATTAACATTTCCATAATGCAAATACTGATCATAAGATAGACCATATATAGGATTTAATTGTGCAATTGAAACCATACTATTAGTTAGTAAGAAAACTGTCAAAGCGATAATCATTGTTTTCATTATGGTTCAATTTAAAATATTTGTTTTGTCATTATAACGCTAACTTTCTAATGCTTTACTCAACGTTTCCAAAGCAAAAATAAACAAACTTTTCAAATTCAACTGAAATAATGTTAACTAATCCGCCATGGCTGACGCAAAAAAAATAATGTAACAAGTAAAAATACTTTTGCTTTTTTCAATTCCTCCCTTAAAAAACAACACAAATTTAAATATCTGATAATATGCATATTGACTCATACAGAAAAATATTTTATAATTTTTTTGGATGTGAATTATAAATTATACTAAATTTGCGCAATAATACTTAAAAAATAGTGTGGTATGCAGAAAATGGGTACCAGGATTAAAAAACGCAGAGAATTTCTTGGTATTACTACAGGTGAATTAGCAGCAGCAATAGATGTTTCCTCTAGTTTGATATCCCAGATTGAAAGAGCTAAAGCATTTCCATCAATTTTAACTTTAAAGAAGATAGCGAATGCACTTCAAACCACAGTTGGTGAATTAATTGGAGAATACGAAACATTGATAGCCAAACCTTTACTTAAGTCAAAAAACAGAAAATTTGTAAAGGAAAATGATTGTGGAACCCGTTTGTATTTATTATCCCATCATGACCCTACAAAAGAAATGGACACCTTTCTTGTTGAGTTTGAACAGGGGGCTGATTCACAAAAAATAATGACAAGTACTCATCCCCGGCAGGAATTCTGTTATGTGTTGAAAGGAAAGTTCAAAGTACTCCTGAATACAAAAGAATATATTTTAGAAAAAGATGATAGTTTTTATTTTACTTCTGACCAGTTTCACATGTTTTCAAATATTTGTAAGGAGCAAGCCCAGTTAATTTGGGTTGTTAATCACTAAACATCAATTTTTTTTTAAACATATCGTTAAACAATACTTAATTTTTAAAAAATCATAATTATTATTTATCAGGAGGATAAAAGAAATAAAATTGAAGATGCTGATTCTAAAATAAATCATTATTAACTTTAAAAACAAAATCTCATATGAATTTAAAAATGAATGTTTCAGATTATGACTGGACAGATGTAATCAAAATGATGCATGGTTATAATTACAGCGAGGAGACGACTAACAACATTGTAAATGAAAATCTTTTGCCAATAGGATTATTGAGAAGATTACATTTTTGTTACCCCAAATATTCAGGATTTTTTCGGGAAAATGACCCAATATTTAAAGGAAAAAAATACTATTCAGGGCTCCAGGGTTTTAGGGAAATTACAGGGATACTTGAAAAAGAAGGTATCATCCTGAAAGACATAAAAGAACGTGAGTTTTTTATTGAAGTGTACAGATTCATGGCAACCAAGCATACTTTAAACACAATTGACTGGAGTAAGTATGAAGGTGATTCTATGTACCATTTGATATTTCCTCAGCCAGGAATGATTCCAAAAGAGGATGTACAAAAATATCTTGATTCAACCTCTGATGAAGAAAGACAACATGTTGTTAAGGAGTATCAAAAAAAGACCAACCCACATGATGGAAAACAAATGCTGAATAAACCCTGGTTTATTAATGATGATGGCCAATTAGAAATACTTCAGGGATGTCAGCATAAATATCCCCCCGTTAAACTGATTTTTGATAAAACCACACAAAATTGCTTTGCATTCTGTACTTATTGTTTCAGGCATGCACAGGTTAGAGGTGATGAAGACATGTTTGTTCAGGATGATATTTCACAAGTACATGAATATTTAAGAAAGCATAAAGAAATAAGTGATATTCTTATTACCGGAGGCGATGGAGGATATATTAGCTATGAGCGGCTAAAAGAATATGTAACACCAATCATGGAAGACCCCAAGCTGGCTCACATAAAAACGATAAGATTTGGCTCAAGGGCAATCACTTTCCATCCTGAATTGATTCTTAGTAATAAATATAAGGAAATTCTGGAGTTATGGTTTGAAGTTTTTATGAGCGGTATTCAGGTTGTTTGGGTTGCTCACCTTTCTACCCCAAGAGATGTTTTGAATCCAGGTTCTGTTGCTGCTATAAGAAGACTAAAGAAACATGGTATAACAATCAAGAGTCAGAGTCCCATAATGAATCACATTAGTCTTTTCCAAAAGGAAAATGGAGAATATGACATCGATAAATCAGCACAAAACTGGATTGATCTTGGGAATATACTTGCTATGGTAGGTGTTGGTTTTCATTCAATGTATTGTGCACGACCCACAGGAGAGCATCACTACTTTGCAGCTCCGTTAGCAGTTATTTCCAAAGTATTCAATAAGATATATAAAGAACTGGCATCTATCAACAGGCCGTCAAGGTATATCACCATGACATCTTCATCAGGAAAAATCTCGTTGCTGGGCACAACCGAAATAAACGGAGAGAAAGTTTTTGTGTTAAAATTTAATGAAAGTCGAAATATGGACTGGATGGACACGGTTTATTTTGCCAAATATGATGAACATGAACATACCATTGAAAATTTAAAACCGTTTGGAGCAAGCAAACATTTTTATATGGACGAATTGATGGAAATTGAGTCAAAACTTGAAAATGAATTAAAACAAGAGATTAACAAACATAAATATGATAAATAAAATAATCCCATCAGCAAAAGAAGCTGTTGAAGATATTTTTGATGGAGCTACTGTAATGATCAGTGGATTTGGAGAAGCTGGCAGTCCAATTGAGCTTATTCATGCTCTTATTGATAAAGGTTCAAAAAAACTGACTGTTATCAGCAACAATGCTGGAAGTGGTCATGTTGGTTTGGCTGCATTAATAGAAAACAGGCAGGTTAGCAAAATCATTTGTTCATTTCCCAGAACTGTAATATCAGTGGTATTCCCTGAATTATATAAAAACAGAGAGATTGAACTTGAGCTGGTTCCGCAAGGGACACTTGCTGAGCGAATCAGATCTGCAGGAGCAGGTATTCCAGCTTTTTTCACACCCACCTCAGTAGATACTCCATTGGCTGAAGGAAAGGAAACCAGAGTTTTTAATAACAAAACATATGTGATGGAACATGCACTTGAGGCTGATTTTGCATTGGTAAAATGTAAGTCAGCTGACAGATATGGAAACCTAACCTATAATAAAACAGCAAGAAATTTTGGTCCAATTATGTGCATGGCAGCAAAAAATGCAATTATTCAGGCAAAAGAAATCGTTGATCCCGGACAGCTTGACCCTGAATGTATTGTAACACCAGGCATATTTGTTAAAAAAGTTGTTAATATTGCAAACCCTGCAGATGAGTCTGTTTTAGTTGCTGAAGAAAGGAGGTACCCATGGAAATAAATGAAAAATCAGGCTGGAATACTTCAGAAATGGCACAAAAAGCAGCATTGGATATTCACGATGGCGCATATGTTAATCTCGGCATTGGGATACCTGAGCTGGTTGCCAATTTTGTTCCTGAAGATCGTGAAGTTATTTATCACACTGAAAATGGATTACTTGGAATGGGTAAAATTGCTGAAGAGGGTAAAGAAGATTTTGAACTTGTCAATGCGGGCAAAAAATATGTCACAGCAATTCCAGGGGCTTCTTATTTCCATCATGCTGATAGTTTTTCCATGATCAGAGGTGGGCATATTGATATTTGCGTTTTGGGAGCATATCAGGTTTCTGAAGAGGGTGATCTGGCAAACTGGTCAACTGGTGATACTAAAAGCGTACCTGCAGTTGGCGGCGCCATGGATCTTGTTGCTGGGGTCAAAACGATTTTTGTAATAACCAAACATACCACAAACACTGGTGATCCTAAGATAGTTAAGAATTGCTCATTCCCTTTAACCGGTAAAAATGTAGTAAGTCGGATTTATACTGACCTTGCTGTTATTGATGTAAATAAGAACGGTTTATTTGTAAGGGAACTGGCCCCTGGTATATCATTTGAATATTTGCAGGACCGTACTGGTGCTAAACTAAATCAATATTAAAAATATATAATGAACTCAAATTCACAAAAACACACAAGCAAGCAAATCTATGCTGATGCCATAAAAGTATTACCTGGTGGAGTGAGCCGAAACACCATATTACGCAAGCCATACCCACACTATGCAGAATATGCAAAAGGCTGTTATGTAACAGATGTTGACGGGGTTACACGAATTGATTTTGCAAACAACATGGCTTCACTAATTCACGGGCATTCACACCCTGCTATTGTTGAGGCAGTTACTGAACAGTTAAAAAGAGGCACTGCCTATACTTTAGCTTCAGAAATTGAAGTACGTTTAGCAGAGCTTTTAATCAACCGTGCTGATAGCCTTGAAAAAATTCGATTTGTTAACTCAGGTACAGAAGCTGTAATGGCAATAATAAAAGCATCCAGAGCTTTTACAGGACGCCCAAAAATTGCAAAGGCAGAAGGAGCATATCATGGAACTTATGATTTTGCCGAAGTTAGCCAGATTGTTGGACCAGATAACTGGGGAGATATAGATCAACCCAATAGTGTGCCTCTTGTTTATGGAACACCAAAAGGAGTGACAGATAATGTCATTATTTTTCCATACAATGATACTGAACGAACTCTCAATATTCTTGATAAAAATGCAGATGATATCGCCGCTGTGCTTATTGATCCAATTC
>CAZGIW010000012.1:13992-53905 GCA_964526285.1 uncultured Bacteroidales bacterium
CGGGTTGGACTTCTTCAGGCCTCACCTGAATATATTGAAGCAATCTACAAGTGGACACGCAAAAATGATGCGCTACTCATATTTGATGAAGTCATTACTTTTCGTGCCAATTATGGAGGAGCACAGGAAGACTATAAAGTAAAGCCTGACCTGACAGCCATGGGAAAAATCATTGGTGGAGGTTTTCCTGTTGGTGCTTTTGGAGGACGTGCTGATGTGATGACAGTATTGGATTCCACAGCTCCCGGAAAACTCAGGTTTCCTCACTCAGGAACATTTTCAGCAAACCCAATAACAATGATTGCTGGCCATGTGGCTATGAACCTGTTTGATCACAAAGCCGTAAATGACCTGAATGCAATAACTCAGATTGCAAAAAATCAAATACAAGAAGCAATCAGAATTGCAGATGTGCCTGTTTCTGTAACAGGGTCTGCATCAATGTTCAGAGTACATCTCAAACCTGTCGGTCCGGCAACGTATCGTGAAGCTCATCAAACACCTGAAGAGAATGCACTTATCGTAAAAATCCTGGATTACCTTTTCATTAATGAAAACATTATGATGATTAATACCTGTGCATGTATGTTTTCAACAGTGATAACACAAAAGGAAGTGGATCGCTTATCTGAAGGGATGTTCAATGCATTGAAGCACCTTAAACCAGAAATAATGAATTTAAATAAATAAAAAAATATGAAGAAAGTTTATATCTGTGATGCAATCCGTACACCTGTCGGAAAATATGGCGGAGCTTTAGCTAATGTAAGAGCTGATGATCTGGCAGCCATCCCTTTAAAAGCATTGATTGAAAGAAATCCTGATTTACCATGGAACGACATTGATGATATCTTTCTGGGATGCGCCAATCAGGCAGGTGAGGATAACAGAAATGTGGCAAGAATGGCTTTGTTACTGGCCGGTTATTCTGAAACAATTCCAGGAGTAACAATCAACAGACTGTGTGGCTCCGGAATGGATGCTGTAGGTAGTGCTGCAAGGGCAATTAAATCCGGAGAAGCAGACATAATTATTGCAGGTGGAGTAGAAAGTATGTCAAGAGCTCCTTTTGTAATTGGAAAAGGCAATAATGCTTTTGACAGAAATCAAACAATGTATGATACAACAATAGGCTGGCGCTTTATTAACAAAGCTCTGGACAAGCAATATGGTACAGAATCAATGATTCAGACAGCACAAAATATTGCTGATGATATGAATATCTCCAGAGAAGATCAGGATAAATTTGCCCAGTGGAGTCAGGAAAAAGCTCATATGGCTCAAAAAGAAGGCTTTCTTGCAAAAGAAATCACCCCTGTTACGATTCCTCAGCACAAAGGGGATCCAATTATTGTTACAGAAGATGAACATCCAAGGCTGTCTGGTCTGGATAAAATGGGCAATCTGAAACCTGTTTTAGGTCAGGGCACTTCAATTACTGCAGGAAATTCATCAGGTGTAAATGATGGTGCTGCAGCCTTGTTAATAGCTTCTGATGAGGCAGTAAAGAAATATAATCTTTCACCTAAAGCAAGAATTCTGGGAATGGAAACAGCCGGTGTATTGCCCAGAGTTATGGGATTGGGTCCCGTCAATGCAACAAAGAAATTATTGAAAAGACTGGATCTGTCATTAGATGACTTTGACATTATTGAGCTTAACGAGGCTTTTGCTGCACAGTCACTTGGATGTACACGCGAGTTGGGATTAGCAGATAATGATCCACGCATTAACAGATGGGGAGGCGCAATTGCTTTAGGTCATCCTTTGGGTATGAGTGGTGCAAGAATAATAACTACAGCCATCTATCAGTTAGACTTAATGGACAAGGGGAAAGCCCTTTGCACAATGTGTATAGGTGTTGGTCAGGGAATTGCTTTAGTGATAGAAAAAGAATAACTAAAACACTTTTTTAAGCAAAAAAGGTGGACTACTTTGCTCCGGAATAATCACAATAAGCTAATAAGGTCAAGTTTAGTTTTTGTTTTGTTGTTTTATTAAGGTAATAAGGTTTTTTTTATTTCGTGCTGAAGCCTGGTGTTCGCTTTGCCACGCGATAAAATCGCGCGGCAGCTGTTGGAGATAAATTCGTGCGGTTCCTCTTCACTAAAGTTACGGGGAATAAGGGTCATTTCAGGCTGAAGGCCTGAATTTACTTCAGCCTGAGGCAACGCCTCAGGGAAAGAAGTATAAATCCAAAAAAGGTTTTTGGCGGGAAATTTGTCCAAAAAATGCTCTTCAATTCATGCACGCAATTTAACAAATTTCATGACAAAAACAATATTCCCGTTGCAGCGGGGAACGATGTTATTGCCATAGGCGTGCGGTAGCGGTAGCGGCGTCACGCTCTTAGCTTGGTGTTACAAATTGCTCAGACAGCTGGCATTTTCCTGACCACCCCGTCCGCATCAACTCTGGCCTTTGCAGCTAATATCCTGCAAGCGGCCACCCCTCCATGAGGGGAATTTGTCACACCTGAAGCTTGGTGTCCGCTATACCACGCGTATTTCGACTTCGCTCAATAACCATCGCGCGGCAGCGGTAGCGGTGTGCGGTAGCGGCGGTGTGAAAGGTATTGGGTATAAGGGTATAAAGGTATAAGGGTATAAAGGTATACGGGTATAAGGGTACGGGGAGTAAGAATAATTGAATACTAGAACAAGAGAATTAAGAACGAAGAACCACGTGAACACTATACTTTAGCGTGTTATAAATATTTTATATTTTATTTTTGCTATTTTCTTTTTTCTATAAATCGCATCTATCCCCAAACACAGCAATAGCATCAATACTGGAGGTAATGAATTTTAGATATCTGGAATTGAAAGCTTTATATTTGTTTGGATTTCAAATTCTCTTTTCCAATCTTTCCCATATTGAAATTGCATTATCAGGTCATTCTTCTTGTTGATTTTTCTTATGCTGTCAATAAGTTCTTCTGTTACATCACAACCGGCGACTCGTTTTATATTAAATCCAAATTTTTTGGCAATTGTGCTGTCTTGCTCTTCCAAATATCCAACAGGAGGAATTTCTCCGTAAATCAAAAATGTTGGAATTTCATTTTTTTCATTTTTATTTATTTTTTCAACATGACTTCTACGCTCTGGATTTTCTCCACATGAAATATAAAAAATACATACTGAAAATAAAAAATATCGGATAATTCTTGATTGTTTGTTTGTCAAACTTGAATTTGTCATTTTTTTTGGTTTTTCTATTAACTTAGATTCGAACAGAGAGGCGCATTGGAATAGAATTTATTTTGATCATTCTTTAATAAATATTGTTACATCTGCCTTTTCTCCATCAATAATTCTTACAAAATACACTCCTTGTGCTAGGTTACTAATATCTATATCGGTTTTTCCCTGTTGTATTTGTTGCTGTAGTAACTTCTGTCCCTGTACATTAAGGATTTCCATTATTGAACTTTGGTGGCAATCAATTGTAATAGTATTTGTTGCGGGATTGGGGTATATCAGAACTTTTTTATCTACGTAGTTTTCTCGAATACCTGTAAATGCTTCGTCTCCACAAATTACACCGTTCTTTTTAAAATACACAATACGTGAGCCACGGTTATATCCGTCTGGAGGTGGTGAAAATAACGAATTGGAATAAGAATAAATGCCAAGTCCTGCAACATATTGTGTAGAAATATGGGGAGGAGGCCCATGTGTGTCAAACGAACCCCAGCATGTATCAATTGCGCAAAATGTTAGGCCATAATTTGAGTTTGTATAATATGTCCAAAGATTCAGGCCGCAATAGTCAGTTTTTTTTAATTGGTTGGTGTTTCCGTCAAAAAGTTCAAAAGGTATTTCAGCTAAGACTTCGTGACGATAATAGTTAAGATTGACAATATCAGAATGTAGAACAGCCGAATCCTTATCAAAATATTCAAAAGCAGCAACATATTGAAGAGAATCTGTGGTCAATATTCTGCTGAGAATTGTATATTTTCTATATTTGATATAATTTACCCAAGGCGGACCTCCGCTTTGCTGCGAAAAATCTTTGTACTGAATTATATCACCGGGCTGATAATCATACAACATTTCATTCGTCAGTTCATAGAAACCGACATTGGGAGAAACATTGCCAATTAATAACAGTGGTTGAAGAATCTGGGGAAATGAATCAATGACGAAAAACTGTGTCAATCCAAAAGTTTTCGAAATAATAATTTCATGCTGATTCAAAGCGGAGTTAATCATATTTCCATTGAGATCTGTGTGGATTATTTTGTAAAACCTGGCAGAATCAGTTACGTTCAAAACATTTAAAGTATCTGTTTTGTCATAAATGAACATGAACTTCTGTAATGTATCAGAGTAGAATAACAATGTGTCATTCATATTTGTTGAAAATTCAAATTGCAAGGTATCACCTGCTAAGTTGTAGAAACTGTAAGTTGAAGCATTATTGTACACAACTTTTTTCCCAATCCATGAAGGTGCATTTTGCTTGATACACTCCAGCGAACCCCAGAAATCACAACTGTCACTGACAAAGTATAAGTCATAATTTAATTTATAAAAATTAAAATATACCGAATCTGTGCCATTTAGCTCTGATGTATTGAAAGAAATACTATACGTCATGGAAGAAACAGAATCATTAGTAAATAATTTTTTTGAAGAAGAATTAAACAAAGTATAATTTTGCCCAAACAAACTGATAGCAAAAAGAAAAAATACAATCGAAAGTAGTTTTTTCATAAATCCTCCTTGTTTAATTTGCTGTGAATTATTTTCCCAACAAAAATATAAATTTTTCACAAATAAACAACTATTTTTTTCATGTGAAGGAGTAAGTTTTAAGTTATTTTAAATGGAAATTTGAGATTTTTTTTTCTTTTCTTTGCGACCCCTAACTGCTTCAACGTGCTGAGAGATTTTTGGGGTTTTTTATTTTTATTATTTAGTGCTTGACTCCTTGTCCGCGGCCAACAAAGGGGCAAAGGTCTCGCTTGAAAAAATCAACGAAAAAATTGAGTGTCAAAGTCAGAAGGAGCAGAAAATTAAGCAGCAAAAGGTAAACCTTTATTGTGATCCGTGGCTTATCAAAAAAACAATCCTTCATTACTCAAAATCATCATACAACAAATACTTTTTTCTCATTTTCTTGTATTCATCCAAATCATCCTTCCATGATTTTCTGATTTCCTGTTCTGACATCCCTGCTATGATTTGCTTTCTCAGTTCTGATGTGCCTGCCAGCTTATCAAACATATTGGCATTAAAAAAACTTCCCTTATCATGCAAATGCCTGTATGTTTCAATAACCCATTTCAGCTCCAGTTTTGGGCTGGCAACAATGGTATCTGCGTAGGAATTCAGGTTTCTTCCAAAGCATGTTTCATTCATAAAAGGTGGTGAGGCTGAGAATCCGGGACGACTTTCAGGGACAAATGAAAACTGAAAATCGTTCAACTTTGGATGTCCGAATATTTCAAAAGGGGTATCAGTGCCTCTGCCCACACTCACCACTGTTCCTTCAAACAAACAAAGTGAGGGATAGAGATATATTGCTTCTTTGCTCTGCAGGTTGGGAGATGGTGCCACAGGAAGGTGATAGAGGGTTGAATGTGTGTATCTTTCAACGGGAATCACATGCAGTTCACATTGCATGCCTCCACTCAGCCATCCTTCTCCGTTAATCATGAGTGCCAGTTCACCAACAGTCAGACCATGCACAAGAGGGATGGGATGCATTCCGATAAATGATTTGAATTCAGGCTGCAAAACCGGTCCGTCAACATAAAAGCCATTGGGATTTGGACGGTCTAAAATTATCAGTGGAATTTCAGCTTCTACACAGGCTTCCATCACATAATGCATGGTGGAAATATACGTGTAAAAGCGAGCGCCCACATCCTGAATGTCAAAAATCATCACATCAATTCCTTCCAAATCCTTTTGTTGTGGTTTAAAATTACCTGCATAAAGTGAAACAACTTTAATTCCGGTCATTGGATCAACTCCAGAAACAACCTTTTCGCCGGCTTCGGCATGACCTCTGAAACCATGCTCGGGAGCAAAAATAACCTGAATATCAATGTGTGAATTGATGAGAAAATCAACCAGATGTTCATATTCAACTTTTGCGGTTTGATTAGCAACAATTCCAACTTTTTTTCCTTCAAGCAAAGGAAAATACAAATCAGTGCGATTGGCAGCAGGGACAACAGGCAGATTTTCACTCAAATTTCGTTCATTTGTTTCAGCTGTTGATTCTTCAATTTTTCCGCTGCTGGTATTCTGACATGACAACACACTTACTGACATCAGAAGGAACAGAAGCAAACTTGAATCAAAGTATTTCATAGGATTTTTTTGGCAAATATAGAAAAAAAACAATCCCTGCATTACAATAAGATATTGTCAGTTGCAGGGATTTGAATTATTGTAAACTTTTTGAGGTTTATTACTTCCGGAGAATTTTCTTTACTCCCATCAGTTCTGAATTGTTATATATACTGATAAGATATAATCCTTCGGAAAGCATTGAAAGATTCAAAACTTCATTATGTTTGTGGTTTGATTTTACAAAACTTTGACTGAACAACTTTCTGCCTGTCAGGTCAGTAATAACTATTTCTGACTGTCCCGCATTTTCAAAATCAAAAGACACAATGATTTCATCTTCAAAAGGATTGGGCATTACAGTAATACCAGGATCAGATTCAACCAAATCCAAACCAGTTACAGTTACTAATACTTCATTTGAAAACTCAATGCAAGTTGGAGAAAAAGTGACTTCGCATTTATAGTATCCGGTTTCTGTCACTGTAAAGGAGTATGAATTTGCACCAGGAATGATTGCATTATTCTTATACCATTGATAATCAGTATAAATATCTGGAACACTCACAACATTGCCAATAACAGTTACATCAAGATTATCATAAACACTTAATACATCCATCTCGAGTGTATCAGCCCAAACTCCTTTATATCCGACAATTGCTTTGTAATTTCCGGAATTATGTGCCCACAATGAATCAACATCAACAGCAATCTGCACATTATTATAGAGCCATTCATATTCGGCAAGAGAGTGATATGTTACTCTGAGCAGCACTGAATCATTGCACAACACAGGAGTTGTTGGAGGAGTCATTTCAACCAATGGCCAGAGAATATCCTGAACATTTACCTCTTTAATATATCTGCCACTTAAACCTGACGCCTGTGTTCTTACAACAACATCATTCAATGTATCAATTTCATGCACCCCTGAACTGTTTGTTAATAACATATTTCCGTTTCCAAGCATATATACGCCCCTGTTTCCTGTTAAACAGGTAATATTTTTTATTAAAGTACCATCGGCTTGCTGAATTATTGCACCCGGTGTACCTGAAAAATTTGCAGTAACAATATTTTCGTTAAAATCTTCAAATATTTGTTCGGGGAATAAAACAGCACTAAGAAAAGTGTCCAGAAGTGCACCTGTTGGAGTAAATCTTCTCACAAAATCTCCATCAACTTCTGTTATCAACACATCATTATCCCTGAAAATAATATCAAACGGGCTCTGCAACTGTCCCGGATTAATAAATGTACCTGTATAAGTACCAGCTGAATTAAAAGTAACAATTGAGTGTGCATTTGTTCCGGCTGCAACAGTGACATAATAGTTATCAGAATCATCAACCCAGAATCCTCTGATATTATCCATTATGGACACATCAGCGCCACCGATGGGTGCAAAAACTGAATGAACACCTGACATGGCTGTGTGCTGAAACATCACATCTTGTATCTGATCAGAAATGACAATAATTCCCGAAGAATTTACATTAATATCTATTGTTGTACCCATAGTTCCCTGATAGAAGTTATCTGTTATCAAGTCACCATTATAAGGATCAAATGCCATAATTCTGTCATTGGTTGATTCCAATACAAACAATACTGTTGACATGCTTTTTATACTCTTGCCTGAGGTTTGAACAATATTTTCATATGTTCCGGTTGTTGTTCCATCAGCATAATACACTTTGACATTTTCTGTCTGAATAAAATAATTAACTTCATCAATACCAACAATAGCAGCATCATCAAATGGATGATGAAGATTTTTGATGTGGGCATACACTGGGTTATTATTTTCCCATGCCACAATATCAATCATTCCGTTGCTTTCAGAAATTACTGAAAACGGCAACCCATTATCCAGACATTTCAATTTCAACAAGGAAACATTTGTCGGATTTTTTTCATTTTCCAGAGCATAATACTCATAAGAAAAGTTTTGTGCAACCAATGACAAAGTCATAACGACTGCAATAGCAAATGTAATCAATCTTTTCATAATTGCTTAATTTATGATTTTAAATTATTAAAAACTTCTACAAAAATAATAAATTCTTTGTAACTGCTTACCACACATAAAAATATTCGTAGTTTTTTTGCCGATTTATCATTTATCACTATTTATTCCGATGGGATGTGACAATGTGACGAATTACACGCATTTATTGTGCTATGCAATACAAAAGTATTAATCATTATCTCCCTTTTATGTTTTTGTCATAAAATTTGTTCAAGGGAGCACATAACATGAAGACAAATTTAGACAAATTTTCTGCCAAAAAATAATGTTGGAGTTCCGTTTCAACGGGCTGAAGCCCGTTGCTATTGAATTTTTTATGTTATGTTTCTTTGTTCATAAAGAGGTTCGTTTAGCTCAGGGCTAAAGCCCTTCGTTCAGCAATTTTTAAAGCAAACTTAGCCTTTTGTATTGTATAATTTCTGTGCAAACACAAATACCAGTGTTATATTATTAAAAAGTGATTCGCATGAATTTTTTTCTGCAAAAGCCATTTTAAACCAAAGCAAATCTGAGCATTCAGATTTGCTTTAACACAGTTTTAAATTTTGACATGGAAAGCTTGATTTCAGAATGTCAGAATTTGAAACTGTGTAATGGCTTTTGCAGAATTATCGGAGAAATTCGTGTTTATTGGTGTATTTTTCCATAGGAATCCCGATGGGAGTGGCTTATAAATAAGTTGCTTCAAATCTAAAAAAATATCAGTAGTTTTGTTGATTCATAACACAAACGTTGGAATAACAACATTCATAGGTAATCGTTTCATCAGGGTTTTCAAGGGTTCCTTTTCGAGGCCTGTGTGGCATGACTGAAAGCTGGCCTGAGCCAGCCCCTTTTATTTTGGTTTTCTTAATTCATTAATATGATTATTTATTATAACTACCCATTTATCACTAAACTGAAGTTCGCCATGAAGATGATAGCTATCATTTTCTGAATTGAAAATCTCTACAGATACTTTTGGAATATTGATATCATTAGAATAAAAGGCAATTTCTACTCTATCTGTAATTTTTTCATTCACCCCTTTAATGTCGATATTTCTGCAAATATCTTTTTTCTTACACATTTTCATGTTGTTTAAGTCAACAGCAACGTCAATATTGTTAAATAGATTCAGATAAAACAGAACGTTTTTTTGTCTATCTAAACCTAAAACAACATCTTTAATATTTTCAATTTCTGAAAGAAGAAAACCCTTTTCTGCGGCTATCCTCTTACACATTTCAATCCTTGTCTTAATTTTTTTATTTCTTTTGTAATTGGAAAACCAAATCAATAGCACAAATGATATCACAAGTGCTAAACTAATAATTACTGACATTGTATTCATAATTGTAATAAATTAATTGTAATAAATTCTTCAAATTTGATAATCTAAATAAATAGATTTATTAACAATCAGCAATTACAAGAAACAATGAAATGGATAAATTAAATCCGAGTTTTTTAGTTTTTTAAAAACATAATTAATGTGAAAAACATATTCAGATGTTGTATAAAACCCATCATGCCTGCTATTTAGATTGTGGGCTGTAAAATCATATGCTTTTATTTTGAAAACATGAGAATAAACAATATTTGTGGGAAAATTATGCTGAGGTAAAGCAAATATCAAAGGTGAATTGTAAGAAAAGAAACACTCTTCTGGAAAATTATTTTGATTGTCAGTTTTAGAAAAACAATCTGAATGAAATACTATTTCACTTTTGTAATACTTGTTTGGCAAGTAACAAAATATCGCAACAAATAAAACAATGAGAGTTTTTCTTAGGATATTCATTTTATAAGAGCACTTACGTTTGGATTATCCAACTTGTATTTTTTTACAAAATTAAAAGATATATGAATACAAAAGAAAAAAAATCAAAAGAAAAAACACATCAATATTTGTGAGCGAAACGCCACCCAATATTAGGTAGGTTATAGTGCTAATGATTTTTATTGTTTTATTTTTTTTCGTTGTGAAAATTTTTATTTAGCTCAGGGCTAAAGCCCTTCGCTCAGCAATTTTTAAAGCAAACTTAGCCTTTTGTATTGTATAATTTCTGTGCAAACACAAATACCAGTGTTATATTATTAAAAAGTGATTCGCATGAATTTTTTTCTGCAAAAGCCATTTTAAACCAAAGCAAATCTGAGCATTCAGATTTGCTTTAACACAGTTTTAAATTTTGACATGGAAAGCTTGATTTCAGAATGTCAGAATTTGAAACTGTGTAATGGCTTTTGCAGAATTATCGGAGAAATTCGTGTTTATTGGTGTATTTTTCCATAGGAATCCCGATGGGAGTGGCTTATAAATAAGTTGCTTCAAATCTAAAAAAATATCAGTAGTTTTGTTGATTCATAACACAAACGTTGGAATAACAACATTCATAGGTAATCGTTTCATCAGGGTTTTCAAGGGTTCCTTTTCGAGGCCTGTGATACGCATTGCCACTGCAGGAATTTCGTTGAGTGTGGCAGTGATGATTATTTCTGTTGTCATTGTGAAGGGATTTCAGCTTGAAATCAGAAACAAAGTCATTGGTTTTTCAGGACACATTATTGTTAAACCTTTTCAGATGTCATCAGTTGACCAGAATATCCCTGTTCAGTTTGACAGAGAAGATATTATTGAGCTGACAAACAAGCTGGAGGGTTACATCAGTATTCAGCCAACAGCAGAAAAAGCAGGAATTATCAAAACAGATGACCAGATAGAAGGGTGCATTTTCAAAGGGGTGAACGAAGATTATTATTCTGGGTTTCTTGATGGCAGCATGAAAGAAGGAAATTTTCCTGTGTTTAGTTCAGATAGTGTCAGTAATGACATCATTATTTCTCAAACAACAGCAAAACGACTAAACTTTTCGGTAGGTGATGCAGTGAGAATGTATTTTCTGTTGCCCGGCGAACAACAACCAAGGGGAAGAAAATTCACAATTACAGGAATATTTGACACAGGACTTAGTGAATTTGACCGCAGATATATGTTTGGAGATATTCGACACTTGCAACAGCTGAACAGATGGGAGCCAAACCATTCAGGAGTTATTGAGATTGTTTTGAAAGATTACGACAACATTGATTATGCTGTACGAAGGGCTGAACAAATTCTGGATTATGATACTGAAGTAATCAATGTTCGTGACATGTATCCTGAAATATTCAACTGGCTGGATCTTTTGGACATGAATGTAACAGTGATAATTATCATCATGCTCATTGTTGCACTTATCAATATTATTACAATACTTCTTATCAGAATTCTTGAAAAAACAACAGCCATTGGAATTTTAAAATCAATGGGAGCATCAAACGGCAAAATACGCAGGATTTTTCTTTATATTTCTACAGTCATTCTGCTCAGAGGAATGCTGCTGGGTAACATTGCAGGAATTGGATTGGCAGTTTTGCAAAAATATTTGGGTATCATTACTCTTGATCAGGAAACCTATTATGTTTCTGTTGTGCCTGTGTATTTTGACTGGTCATATCTTATTGGAGTTAATATTTTTGTGATTATTACAGGTATACTGGTAATGCTTTTGCCATCAATGATTATATCCAGAATATACCCTGCCGGCACTTTGCGACTTAAATAAACCTGGAATGCAAAATGAAAGATTTCTTTACATTGCCATACCTTCAATGAATGAAAAAGGGTACATTGAAAAAACCATTGATTGTATCCGTGAACAAACACATCAAAATTTTCACCTGTTTGTATGTGTCAATCAACCTGAAATTTTTCATGAAAGTCCTGCCAGAAAAGAAATCATTGAAGGGAATGCATATACAATAGAATATCTCAAAGAAATTCATGACATACAACTCACAGTCATTGACAAATCATCAAAAGGCAATGGATGGACACACCAGAACCATGGAGTTGGGTGGGCTCGCAAGGTTTTGTTTGATAAAATTCTTGAAGTTGCGCAAGACGAAGATATTATTGTAAGTCTGGATGCCGATACAGTGTTTGAAAAAAACTATTTTTCAGGCATCTCCGAAACATTTTGTCAGTTGCCTTATGCTTCAGCCCTGTCCAATCCATATTATCATCCATTATGTGAAGATAACGAACTGAACAGACACATGCTGAGGTATGAGTTATACATGAGATATTTTGCACTAAACCTATGGAGAATCAAATCACCCTATTGTTTCACTGCTTTGGGATCGGCCATTTCATTTCCTGCGGGCAACTATAGACGTATCAAAGGAGTAACTCCAAAATTTAGTGGCGAAGACTTTTATCTTCTGCAAAAACTAAGAAAAGCAGGTCGGATTATACACTATAACAAAGAAATTGTTTATCCTGCCACCCGCTATTCAAACAGAGTTTTTTTCGGAACCGGACCTGCATTGCTCAAAGGACAACAGGGAGACTGGACTTCTTATCCTTTCTATGATAGTCAATTGTTTGACAAAATCGGAGCAACATATCGGTGTATTGATGAATTGTTTGATTTTGACAAAAACACAACCCTTGATGAGTTTATTGAAAACTCCCTGGGAATTAAACCAGTTTCATTATGGAATGAACTTCGGAATTACAACAAGCAGGCAAACAGATTTCAACATGCGTTTCATGTTAAATTTGACGGTTTGCGTCTTCTTCAGTTTCTACGGTTTTATCAATTCAGACAAAAAGAAAAAGAAGTTAGCCCTCATTTTCTGCACAACTATCTGGCTTATTATCACATGGAAACAGGAATTGATTTTGCAGATACAGAAAACACAGACTTCGTAAACAGCTCAACAAAAAAGCTCAATACAGTGAGAGATATACTTTATAAAACTGAGATGTATTACAGAACAAAGGATTACGAAGAAAACCTGATATTTGCAAATGAAAAAAACCACCCCGGATGGAAGTACATGGGCTCATAACAATACTTGGACCAACGGCTGTTGGCAAAACACGTGTCGCTGCATTATTAGCAAAGGCAGTTGATGGTGAAATCATTAGCGCAGACTCCAGACAAGTATACTTAGGGATGACTTTGGGCACTGGCAAAGACCTGGAAGACTATAATGTTGATGGGTATCATGTGCCATATCATTTGATAGATGTGGCAAACCCTAATGAGGAATTTCATGTTTTCAGATTTAAAAAACTTTTTTGTGATGCTGCTGATGATATTCAGAAACGAAACAAAAGGATTATTCTGTGCGGCGGCACCGGATTGTATCTTGATGCTGTGTTGCGTGATTATTTTTTTGCTGAAGTACCTGAGAACATGAAACTACGTAAGGAATTATCAGAAAAAACCACTGAAGAACTTGGTCAGATTTTATTATCCATGAAAAAAGTACACAACAAGACCGATCTTGAAGACAGAGACCGTTTGTTGCGTGCCATTGAGATTCAGGTTGTTCACCAATCAGCAAAAGAGAATGAACTTCACATAAAACTAACAGGCTCGGGAGTGTTTGGGATTGATGTTCCCAGAGAGATTGTAAGGGAAAGAATTTCTCAACGATTGAACAACAGACTTCATGAGGGCATGATTAATGAAGTGGAAAGTTTAATGAAATCAGGCATTACTGCCGAACGATTGATTTCATTTGGACTGGAGTATAAGTTTGTTACTCTGCATATACTTGGAAAATTAACAAAGAGTGAAATGCAGCAAAAACTATGTACAGCCATTCAACAATTTGCCAAAAGGCAAATGTCATGGTTCAGGCGCATGGAAAAATTTGGTGTTAAAATTGAATGGATTGACGGGATGTTATCTCCTGAGGAACGTGTTGGGTCTATTTTAAATATCCTTCATGAGCGTAGATAAAAGTGCAGCAGAAAAATAAATAAAAAAAAAGCCGGCAAATAACCGGCTTTTTCAAAAAAAAAATCAATTTTTTTATTCTTCTTTTTTTGTTGTTGTTTTTTTAGCAGCTGTTGTTTTCTTTGCAACTGGCTCTTTCTTTGCTGCTGGTACTTTCTTTGCAGCTGGCTCTTTCTTTGCAGCTGGTGCTTTCTTTTCAGCTGGCTCTTTCTTTGCAA
This sequence comes from uncultured Bacteroidales bacterium, assembly GCA_964526285.1. GTDB lineage: Bacteria > Bacteroidota > Bacteroidia > Bacteroidales > DTU049 > CAYMAZ01. The sequence goes on from CAZGIW010000012.1 coordinate 28,337, forward strand.
CTGGTGCTTTCTTTGCAGCTGGTGCTTTCTTTTCAGCTGGCTCTTTCTTTGCTGCAGTGGTTTTTTTGGCAGCTGTTGGTTTCTTTACTTCAGATTTTTCTTCAGTTTCTACTTTTTCTTCAGTTTCTGCAACTTCTTTAACTTCTTCTGTTTTCACTGTATCAGCAACATTCTCCTGTACATCATCTGCTGCAGCAATAATTTCTTCTTCAACAACTTCAACTTGTTCTGCAGTTTTCTTCACTTCCTTCACTTGTTTATCAGCCACTGCTTTTTCAGTTTTTTTCTTAACAGTGGTTACAGCAGCAGAAGTTGTTATTGATTTGATTTTATTTCTGGGTCTTTTTTTTCCGTAAGAACCTTTAATAATCTTACCCCTTTTGGTTTTCTTATCTCCTTTTCCCATAGTGTTTCTTTTTTTAATTTTTTAAACTGGATGGCAAAATTAAATATTTTTGTTCAAATTAAACAAAAAAAGAACGGATTGTTTTTTGACAATCCGTTCTTTAAGAATCATTTTCAAAAGATTAGAAGTGGAATAAGAGAGTTAAGGCAGCTGATGGAGCCAATGTACGGCTAGAACCATCATCAACACCAAATCCCCATGAAGATTCTTTCAAAGGACCTTCAGTGACAGTGGTTTCTCTGACATTGTCAACTGCATCCCAGCTTTCAATTTCAACTTCTCCGCGAGCAGATGAAGTGTAACCAAATCCCCAACCAAATTCACCAGCAACTGAGATTTTTGGAGCAAAGAAATATTCAACTCCAACAAAACCACGAAGACCGATTGTTAAATCTGTTCCAGATTTGTAGTTTAAAATCCTTGGGTCTGAAACAGGAGATCCGTCATAATTCCAGTAACCATCAAGAATAGCGATTTCATTCATTTCAACACCCCAATCAGCTGTGCTGCTTGAAGATTCAAAGCCCAGGAGAAGTTCACCTCCGTAGAAACCCTGAACACGGTTGTGTCCACGACGAAGTTCAACACCACCACCGATAATAATTTCTGACCAGCTACTTTTGAATATGTCAACTGATTCACCCCATAGATCAGGATCTGCAGGATTTAAAATAACGTCAGCTGGAGTGTCAAAGAAATTGGATTCAGTCATTTTATAACTATTAATTCCAAACTTTACTCTTGCAGCCATGTCATCTTCAAGGAAATACTTTCCGACAATCATACTGCTAAACCCACTAACATAACCAGGATGTTGTGAAGTTTGACCTGTATTGTTCATGATATTTACCACATTGAGGGCATAATCAAAAAACGGCACAGCATCAAATCCCAAAACAACGTCTCCGGCTTCGGGAAGGATAGTGAATCCTTTTTTACTGATTAACTCTTGTCCCTGTGCAATCATAGCCATGAATGCAACTGACAAAAAAACAATTGTTACTTTTCTCATAATTTTAAATTTTAGGTTGATAATGCAAAATTAATAATTATTTTTTAATTGGTTTTAATAATAATTAATATTCTAAAATCCATAGTGTCTCATCGCTGAGTGCTTTTCTATGTTTGGGCAATTCTTTTAAGGCTTCATCCTTGGTAGCAAATTGTTTCAGGGCTACTCTGAATGTACCTAGGCTATTCAGTCCAAGAATCTGAGTTTCGGGGTATCCTTTGGTTTTAAAATCATCTCTTGATCTTTCAGCATTTTTCAGATAAGAGAAACTTCCACCAATGATATAAAATTCTTTTGTTTTCATCACATCACTATCCTGATCTCCCTTATGTTCGATGGGATATTCTGGTTGCTTTTCCTGCATGGCAAGAATTTCATATGGAATGTTTTCAAAAGTACCTGTGCCAACAATTCGGAACTCAACACGACGATTGAGTTGTCGTCCCATATCAGTTTCATTTGAAGCAATGGGCTGATCAAAGCCATATCCCTTATATCTCATTCTATCTGCTGGTATCCCATCTTCAACAAGATAAGTCAATACAGCAAGTGCTCTGTTCTCAGAAAGTCTCTGGTTATATGAGGCACTTCCTCTGTCATCAGTATGCCCCATAATTTCAATTTTTACTTCGGGGAATTTGTTCATAAAATCTGCAAGTAAATTCAGTTCTGTTTCTGATTCAGGTCGTAATGTTGCTTTGTCAAAATCAAAATGCACATTTCTCAGCACAAAACGGTCACCCATTCTTTGTCCCACATTAACATTTTTCACCAAAGTATCAAGACGGACAAATTCTTCCTGAGCCAATAAGTAATACGGTCTGAAAAAGCTTTGCTTTTCTGTTTTAATATCAGGAACATTCACTTTATCAAGTACAATTAACCCATATTTGGTTTCCATTGTAATTTCATAAGTGCGTCCAACAGGAACTGAAAACAAATATTCACCTGTTACTTTATCGTTAGAAGTACTTACAATCACTTGTTCACCAGCAATATCATATACTTCAATATTGGCCAAAACAATAGCACCTGTGGTTGTATCTTTCACCACTCCCCTTATTGAAGCCATCATATCAATTGGTTCAATTACTGTGAGTTTATAGATATCCAGGTTTCCGTAGCTATCAAATCTGTTGGTGGCAAAATAGCCAATGCTACCATCAAGTGTTGGAACAAAGAAAATATCATCATCAGTTGTATTGATGGGATATCCAAGATTTACAGGAGCACTCCATTTGCCATTTTCAAAAACTGAAACAAACACATCATAACCTCCCATGTTTTCATGGCCTTTTGAGCTAAAATAAAGAGTTTTTCCATCTGAAAGCAATACGGGGCTATCTTCATCATATTCTGAATTAATGGAAGTTCCCAAATTCACAGGGTCACCCCATTTATTATCACCAAGTCTTTCACTGACCCAGATATCTTTTCCTCCATATCCTCCTGGCCGATTGCTTACAAAATAAAGTTGCTTCCCATCGGGAGACAGAAAAGCATGGTTTTCATAATATTTTGTGTTTATTGGAGCTGCAAGTTTTATTGCCTGACTCCATTGTCCATCTACCTTATTGCTCATGTATATATTTCCAACTCCCTTATCATCTCTGTATATAAATAGTGTATTTCCATCCCATGACATACTGATTGATGCTTCATGACCTGCTGTATTCACTCCTCCTGGCAATTTTTTCAAATTACTGAACTCATCTGTCTCCGGAGCATAATCTGCAATATAAATATCTTCATAATACTGTCCTGTCAAATCACGCTTTTCTCCGGTTGACCCTGCTCTTCTTGATGTGAAAATCATATAATCCATATCTGGAGAAATAACAGGTGCATAATCAGCATATTCGCTGTTCACAACGCTGCCCATGTTTTTTGTACGAATTCTCACAGGATTTCCATAATACCGTTTTGCTGTATATACCTGTTCAATTCTTCTGCTCACATCTTTTTGCCAGTCAATATCTTCATTGGTCAGATAATATTTGAATTTCTGATAACTTTCTATTGCCTGATCAAAAGCATTCATCTCCTGATAAGCCATTCCAAGATAGTAAAATGTAAAAACCGGCGCTGTTGTTTCATTAAAACTTCCGTAATAGTCTGTAGAAACATAAGGTGTAACCCTTTCCAAATAACTTACAGCAATTTCTGTATGTGATTTTGACAAAAGATAACAAACACCAATATGAAATAAAATATTGGGGTTGTTGGGAACAAGACTGTCACATATGAGAAAATAAGGTAAAGCATCCACATAGTTGTCAACAAAAGTATAATCCTCTGCAAGATTATAGTTTTTCTTGAAAGCTGAGTTGAATTGTGCAAACAGTATTGTTGAAATTAAACTGAATGCTGAAATCAGAAAAACTTTTTTCATGATATTTCAGGTTTTGTTTGTCAAAATTAATCGATTAATAGTCTTATCAAATGTCTGAACTGTGAAGATTTCAACAATTGAATGTTAATTACTTATTATCAGAACACTGATCTCCGGATGTATGCCTATCCTGAAAGGCATGCCAATATATCCAAACCCGGGGTTCACATGCAGCACATTCTGATTGTTAAAATATAGGCCTGCCCAATATGGATATTTTAAACTAACCGGACTCCACTGAAAACTTTTTGTCCTAATTCCAAGTTGCATTCCATGTGTATGTCCTGAAAGTGTTAAATCAACTTCTTGTTTGTCCTTCACATACTCTTCCCAGAATGAGGGATCATGACTTAAAAGGATTGTAAAATATTCAGGTTTTAAATTATCTGTTACTTTTTCGGGGTTAGAAATACCCTTGAAAGGTGGTTTTCCCCAATTATCAATTCCAGCCAATATGATACTGTCTGTGCCGTTTGAAATAAATACAGAAGTATCTCTCAGCACAAAAAATCCCATGTCATTTAAGACATGAACAATTTCCAGTGTGTTCACATTCAAACTATCTCTCCGGATATCCATTTTCATGTAATCACTGAGATCATGATTCCCAAGTACAGCATATTTTCCGTATGTAGCTTCAAGTGAGGAAAAAGCATCAATGAATGGTAGTGCTTCATTGGCAGCAATATTTACCAGATCTCCTGTAAAAAGAATTAAATCAGGATTTTGTTTTTTAATAAGTTCAATCCCCTGGATCACGATTTCCTCATTTCTGAAACTGCCAAGATGTGTATCTGAAAAATGAACAATCTTCAAACCATCAAAGGAAGCAGGGAGTTTTGGATGATTAATATAATGTGTACGTATTTTGAAATCACTGAGAGTGACAAACTTCCCATAAATCAACAAACTCCAAAAGATGAATATCAGTAACAAAGCTGATTTATGAAATATTCGTCTCAGTCTGATAGCAGAACCCTGAGTTCTTTTCCTGTAAAAGACAAACACAATAATATCAGCTATCACATAGGCATGAAACAAAAAAAACAAGGCAGAAAAGAAGAACAATGCAACATAGTTCAGTTCAAAATAAAGGCTGAAAATTTTAGGATTCAAATGAGGTTTGCCTGCAAACACAATCATCAAAAAAACAGCAAGGGGTAGAAGCAAATGAAAGCCAACAATTGTTGATTTTATAATTTTGTGATTGGTTGAAAACCGGGATGATCGAATGAATACATAAATATTGTTTCCGAGATAATAAATTATGAAAATGATAAGAAAAAGCTTCAAGGATTCAGTATCTGATTTTAATAATTTTGCAAAGCTACAGTAAAAAAACATTCAATAACACAAACACCCCTGTCACATAATTGTATTTAGTTTATTATATGACACTTACGCCAATATATTAGAATCATTAGAAATAAGGAAACTCCGTTCGATTTTTCTTTGAATTTCGTTTTTTCCATATATCTTTGTCCCGAAAATTCATAAAAAGAAAACCAATATAAAAAATTTTATTATGGCAAAAAAAACAATCGTATCAATGCCCGGTGATGGCATTGGAAATGTAGTTTTACAGGAATGCATTCGTTTGCTTGATGCAGCTGGATTTGATGCAGATTATGTTCATGCGGACATAGGGTGGGACTTTTGGTGTAAAGAAGGGAATCCCCTTCCTGAAAGGACAATCAAACTTTTGGAAGAGCATAAGGTTGGTTTGTTTGGAGCAATCACATCAAAACCAAAAGACAAAGCAGAAGCTGAACTTTCACCTGAATTGCAAGGCAAGGGACACAATTATTTCAGCCCTATTGTAAGAATGCGTCAGCATTTTAAAATGGACATTTGTATGCGTCCATGCAAAACTTTCAAAGGTAATCCTTTGAATTTCATTCGCAGAGGTCCTGGCGACACCATTGAAGAACCCATAGTGGATACAATGATTTTCCGTCAAAACACTGAGGGACTATATGGAGGTGTAGAATGGAATAATCCATCTGATCTTGTTTGGGATGCCATGATGAGTCATCCTGCCTTTTCTAAAAATTTCGGGATGCACCCACGGAATGAAATTTTCATTTCTACCAGGATTTTTACAAAAAAATATACAACACGTATTTTACGTGCAGCTTTTGAGTATGCAAAAGAAAATGGATACAAAGGAATAACTGTGTGTGAAAAACCCAATGTGATTCGTGAAACAAGCGGATTAATGTTACGTTTGGCCCAACAAATGGCAAAAGAAGAATTTCCGGGCATGGAAGTTTGGGACACCAACATTGATGCACAAATGATGTGGCTTACAAAAAACCCTGAGGATTACAATGTTATTGTTGCAGGAAATATGTTTGGAGATATTATTTCTGATGGTTTTGCAGGTTTGATTGGCGGACTTGGTTTTGCATGTTCAGCCCAATTCGGGGAAACAGGTGTAGCAGTTTTTGAACCCACACACGGATCTGCACCCAAATATGCTGATTATGAAATTTCAATTGTCAACCCAATTGCAATGTTTATGTCGGGCTGCATGATGCTTGATTATCTGGGAGAAAAAGAAATTTCAGCCAAAATCCAAACTGCCATTGCTGAAGTCGTTGCTGATGGAAAAGTGAAGACCTATGACATGATGAAACTGAGAGGTTCTCAGGAAGTTATTCATCATGGAGCAGCCACAACACAGCAAATGACAGATGCTGTCATTGCAAAACTCCGATAGTTCATTTTTTTTTAACATAAAACAATAATATTATGAAACCACAAGTTGAACAAAAATATATTGACCAGGCAAAACAATTGTGGCCTGAACTGGACTGGATAGAAAACAATGAACTACGTGAAAACACAACACTTACATGGGCACTGGCACTTGAAAAAAGTGTGCTCACCCCTGAAGATCTTCTAACAATTCCGTTTACTCTACTCGCAGGTCCTGACCTCAAAGTTAGCTTTATGGCTCACAAGCGTTCAGTTGTTCATATTGCTCTTGAATCAGCAAAAAAAATAAATGAATTTTACGGAAATGAACTTCCGGTTGATATGGATGTTCTTATTTCAGGAGCAATTCTGGCTGATGTGGGCAAATTGCTGGAGTATGAAATGAAAGATGGAAAAAGTGTTGTTGGTGCTTACGGGAAGTATCTTCGCCATCCATTCAGCGGAGTGAGTTTGGCTGAAATGTGCGGGCTTCCTGCATCTGTTTGCCATATCATTGCAGCTCATGCAGGGGAAGGCGACCATGTTAAAAGGACAACCGAAGCCTACATCGTGCATCATGCAGATTTTATGACATTTCTGCCATTTAAGGATAGATTGATTATTTAACAGGAAAAAGTTATGAATATTATAGAAAAAATCATTGCCAATCATTCAGATCAGAATGTGGTAAAACCGGGTGATATTGTTGATGTATTTATTGATTCAAGGGCAGCAAGAGATTTCGGAGGTGCCAATGTGGTAAAAAACCTTATGGATAATGGACTGACTGTTAAAGACCCTTCCAGAACATTATTTACTTTCGACTGTAATCCCACAGGCAGCGATCAGAAATATGCTGAAAATCAACAATATTGCAGATTGTTTGCTCGCGATAATAACATCAAAGTGTATGATATTGATGCAGGAATTGGCACACATATCGCCATAGAAACAGGCCTGGTATATCCGGGAAGTACTTTTGTATCAACAGATTCACATGCCAATATCATGGGGGCTGTTGGAGCTTTTGGTCAAGGAATGGGTGACCAGGACATTGCAGCTGCATGGGCAAAAGGCTCTGTTTGGTTTAAAGTTCCTGAATCAGTAAAAATTATTTTCACAGGAAAACTTTCTGATAATGTGACAGCCAAAGATTTTATGCTGAATCTGCTGGGAATCTTTGGTGCCAATAAGTTACTGGGCTACTCTGTTGAATTGTATGGTGAGTGCATTGAAAACATGACTCTGGATGAAAGAATCACAATTGCTTCAATGGGAACTGAAATGGGAGTGATTACAATTTTGTTTCCTCCTGATAATTCGGTTTTGGAAGAATTGAAGAAACTTACAGGAAACACTTATGAACCTGTTTTTGCTGATGCTGATGCTCAGTACTTTGAAACTCACACAATAGATGTTAGCACATTTTCTCCAAAAGTTTCAAATCCCGGACATCCTCATGACACAAGAAATATTTCTGAATTCAAGGGCCGTAAAATTGATTCCGGATTTATTGGAAGCTGTACAAACGGACGTATTGAAGATTTACGTATAGCAGCAAAAATTCTGCAAAATCAAAAAGTTGCACCTGGTGTTGTTTTGAAAATTGTACCCTCAACTGATGCAATCTGGAATCAGGCAATGGATGAAGGATTAATACATACTTTCAAAGATGCGGGTGCTCTTGTTTCAAATGCTGGATGTGCAGGATGTGCTGCAGGTCAGGTTGGACAAAACGGACCCGGAGAAGTAACAATCAGCACAGGAAACAGAAACTTTGCAGGCAAACAGGGCAAAGGTGAAGTATTTCTAGCCTCTCCTGCTGTTGTTGCAGCAAGTGCTGTTGCAGGATATATTACAACTCCCGACGAAATTCCAGATGTGCCTGCTGAGTTTACCGGACCCGGAAAATTCACTTCAGCCCAGCTAAAACCTAAAGTAAAATCTGAAAAACCTACAGTTGTTCAGGGAAAAGTATGGTTTATCCCTGTTGACGATATTGATACTGATATGATCTTCCACAACAGATATCTAACCATTACCAATATCGAAGAAATGGGTCAATACGCCTTTGACAATCTGAAAGGATGGGAAGACTTTGCAAAAAAAGCGCAAAAAGGAGATATCATTATGACCGGCAAAAACTTTGGAGCCGGAAGTTCAAGACAACAAGCTGTTGACTGCTTCTCTGCTTTGGGCATTTCCTGCATCCTCGCAGAATCTTATGGAGCTATTTATGAAAGAAATGCCATCAATGCTGCACTACCTATTCTCACTTATAAAAACAATCTGATTGCCGATATTCAGCTGGAAGATGGAGATGAAATTAAAGTTGATTTTCTTACTGGAGATATCCAAAATATCAGTAAGGGAAAGTCAGCCAAAATCAATCCTTTCTACAGTGTACAAAATGAAATTTATCAAAATGGAGGACTACTTTAAGAATCTTTGGTTTTATTTAACTTCACTGGCAGCATTCCAATTGCTGCCAGTTTTTTTTTGTATAAATTTGCTCCTTAAAATTAAAAATTGAAATTATGAAATCTTTTGTATTGACTCTTGTTTTTATCAGCATGGTAACAACTGCAATTTCTCAACAGGCAAGCCTCACAATTTTTAACAAGTCAAACCGGCATATGACAACCAAAGTTATGAAAGGGACCGAAAGAAAATCAACATTGCACCATGTGGTTTCTGTATCACCGAAAGGAAAACAGATTGTCTATTTCAGTGAAACAGGACGATATTTCACCAAAACACAGGCAGTTTTAATTTCAAACGATACGCTTGTAAAAAGCGATACACTTTTCAGCAAAGGCCATCCATTTGAAGTTATTTCAGATAACAGGGGATACAGTAATATCACAATGAAATTCAAGGTAAAAGAATCAAAAAAGCCAATTTCTACAGGCGCTTTCCCCATCACCAGAAAAGAATATGAACATGATTAATCATAAAAAGTGATTCATTCAATGCGAAGAAAATTATGATTTTATATCAAATATACAAAAAACCTTCTGCTTTGATACTCATTGCAGGAAACATGGCATTGCTTGCTGCTGCCCTCTTATTTAAATGGGATGTACTCAACATTGTTCTTTTCTACCTGGCTGAAACATTTATTATGGGAATTCTCAATGTTTTCAAAATGATAAAGGCAAGACCAAGTTCTGTTCAAGACGGCACAAAAGCAAATCAGGGCTGCATCAGATGGTTTTCGATAGTATTTTTTATTTTTCATTACAATTTTTTTATTGCAATTCAGCTGATTCTGATTTTGGCTTTCTTTCAAGCATTTGGAGAATCAGAGATTCTAAACAATGAATCTTCTGTGTTTCCTGTTTTATTGCAAAGTCATTTTTTTACAACATTCGCTATCTTGACATTTTCCCAAATCTTTTCCTACCATCAAAATTACATTGGAAAAAAAGAATATTTGAAACTCAATATCAAAACACTTATGATTTCACCCTATAAGAGAATTGTTTTTCAACAATTCTTTGTGATATTCGGAGCCATATTACTTGTTTTGTTCCAAATGCCTGCTATTATGATGATTTTCTACATCTTACTGAAGACCTTATTTGATTTGTATTCTCATTTGAAAACACATAATTTTGAAAATCATCCTGAATTCAAAGAGAAATAAGCAAGTTTGAAGTAAGGTCTCCTCAAATAAAAGTTAATTTTCTGCGTTGATATTAACAATTTCATTATTGAAATTTCTATGTAATTTTGCTGTCATAATGAAGGTTCTGAAACACATAACAATATTCCTGATTCTGGCATCCATTTATCATTGCCTGTATGGACAAAAAAATGATGTTGTCTTTGGTTTTCACCTTGAACCAATTATTCCCAACCGAATGTTTCGGATTCAGGCTGAAGATATTGACAAAGAAGATGTTAGCTTCTCCGTCATTCCTCAAACAGGATATTTGTTTGGGAGCCATTTGTCTTTTCAGATTACAAACAAATTCACCATTGAAAGCGGCATCAACATTGTTCAGCGCAAAATTGAAATGGTTGCTTCTGAACAACATCAGGATGTTTCTATGAATTACAAAATTCACAATTTTGAAATACCTCTGGCAAGCACATTTTTTGTACGACTTTCCGAAAAAATTTACATGGGACAAACAGTGGGCGTATCCTTTCAGCTGCTTCCATCACATCTTATCAGTTCTTCCAGCTGGGTTGACAGCTCCGGAACTCTGTCAAAATTTCAACAAATTTCATACAGACGAAACTGGCTGGTTCCTTCATTTAAGGGAAGTGTGGGATTTGAATACCGTTCAGAAAATGACGGATATTTTTATTTTGGCGGCATTTATCATTTATTTACAAAAATGTATACTACTCAAATATCCTATAAAACATCAACCATTAACGAACTGTTTGACATTTACCCTCAAAGTGACTTTTTTGGAATTATTTTCAGATACAGCTTCCCTCCCACTCAGCTGAAAATCAACAAAAAAAAGAAAAAAACATAAAAGTAAAGTTTTTTTTATCACCATTCCCATTTATCCATTTCTGAAAAAAATAACTAAGTTTGCTCCTGCAATTTTTAATCAGTTATGGCAAAGCACGGAAAAAAACAACTTCATCATCAAAAACAGCAATCTGTTCCTCAAATTGAAAAAAAAGACAAAACAATTTCATATCAATTATTAAGACTGATAATATTTGTTTTTGCAGTGTTACTTTATGCACAAACCATAACTTATGACTACACTCTTGATGACACACTGATGATTACATCAAATGAGATGACAAAAAAAGGTATTTCAGGAATTCCGGAAATATTTTCAAACGATGCTTTTGTTGGTTTTTTTGGAAAAGACAAGGATTTGGTGGCAGGTGGTCGATACCGGCCTCTTACTCATGCCATGTTTGCCGTTGAATATGAGCTGTTTGGTGCCTCACCTTTTGTTGGCCACTTCATGAACATTATTCTCTACGCATTGCTTGGACTGATTGTGTTTAATACTCTTACACACTGCTTTAAAAACATCACACAAAAAAGAGAATGGATAAAATTCATCCCTTTTACAGCCACATTATTATTTATTGCTCACCCTTTACATACCGAAGTTGTATCAAACATTAAAGGCCGCGACGAAATCATCAGCATGGGAGCAAGCATGCTTGCCCTTTTGTACAGTTTAAAGTATATTGAAAGCAAACACGTGAAGTATCTTATTTTCACTTTTTTGAGTCTTCTTATTGGACTTTTCTCCAAGGAAAACGCCATTACATTTGTTGCCCTAATCCCTCTCACACTTTACTTTTTTACAAAATCCAATGTAAAAGATTACATCAAAGTGATGATTCCATCAATATTTGCAGCAATTATCTTTGTTGCTGCCAGATATAAAGCACTGGGTTTTTTAACAAGCAATACAATCCAGACTGAAATTCTTAACAATCCATTTATTCATGCCTCAAAAGCAGAAGAGCTGGCTACTGTGATTTACACATGGTTAGTTTATGTTAAACTGCTCATCTTTCCTCATCCGCTCACACATGATTATTATCCCTGGCATATTGAAATTATGAGTTTTTCTCAGGCATGGCCAATCATTGCGTTGATTGTTGTTTTGGGGATACTTGCTGTTGCTGCGTTTTATTTTAAAAAGAAGCATCTGATTTCATACGGTATTCTGTTTTTTGTCATTACATTTTCAATTCAATCCAACCTGTTGTTTAATATCGGCACATTCATGAACGAGCGCTTTATGTTTGTGGCATTGCTTGGATTTTGCCTGATTGCAGCATATCTGATTACTCAGCTTTCTTTGCGCAGACAACAGAGTGCTTTGATATTATTTGGTGTTTTAATGTTGTTATATTCAATAAAAACCATCTCAAGATCAACAGCATGGAAAGATAACTACACCCTGTTTACAACTGACGTTAAGATTTCAAAGAACAGTGCAAAATGTAATGTTTCAGCAGCAGAAAGCATCATTGATAAAGCAGAAAAAGAAAAAAATTCTTTGGAAGCCACAAATATGTTTCAACAAGCCTATGAGTATTTGAAACATGCCCAGCAACTTCATCCTACCTACTACGGTGCTTATGATCTTGCGGGCAAAGCTGCATTTCATCTTAAAGATTACACAGCTTCATATGAATATTACAAGGCATGTTTACAAATCAACCCCGAAGCACCAGTGCCTGTAAATAACATTTATCTTGTTTCACTGGCTGCAACACATAAAAAAAGATATGCAGAAGCAGAAGAAATGCTTAAATGGGTTATAGATTTTGCTCCTGATTCATTGCACTATTCGCTGGAACTGGCCAATGTGTATGATTATAGTGGGAATATCAGTAAAAGCATTCAGGTTCTTGAAAATTTAACAGAAACACATCCAACCTATGCCAAAGCATGGGCAAAACTGGGAGAAATTTATGGCAAACACATGAATGATGTGGCAAAATCTGAATATTATTTACTCAAAGCATGGGAGTTGAACCCTCAAGACTTTAATGTGAACGAAAATCTGGGTATTGTTTTCGGTATGCAGAATAAATTTCAATTGTCCATTGATTATTTCATGAATGCTCTTGCCATTGATTCAACAATTGCACGTTTGCACACAAACATTGGCAACACCTATGCTATGATGGGAGAAAATGAAAAAGCACTGATACATTTTCAAAAAGCATCAGTGCTTGAACAACAACAAGTTTCTCAATAAAGTTTAACTGAGAAATCTTATTTAACCCGAATTTGTCAGTAATCTCACTTCTTACTATTCCCATCATTAGCAAATTTTACATGTAAATATCTGGCTAAACGAAACTCACAAAAAAAATTGAGGTGTTTTCACCCTTGCAAGGAAAAAAAAACCAATGTAGTTTTGCTTCGTCTAAATGTTCGAACGAGAGCATCAAAATAATTCAGGCACATAATATGGGGGTATTATTTCTTTTCGATTCATCGAATTTAAAAGCCTGATAAAAAAAACAGCCGTCATTGTTGACGGCTTGTTTTTTTTTTGCAACAAACTACCTTCTGTTAATACCCAAAAATTGTTTCCATTTTCAGTTTTTTTAACTTTCCAAACTTTTTCAATGTTTTCATTGATAGGTCATTTTCATTTCCAAGCACCAAAATGGTGTGAAATTGATCCTTCAGGTGTTGTTCCTGATATTTTTTCAGATCTTCCAGTGTTAAACTCTGAGCCTTTTCAAACATCAGTATGTTGATATCTTCATCAAGCCCCAGTTTCTGAGCACTCATATAGGCAAAGAAAATATTTGCACGTGTGGTTCTTTCAGTTCTCAATGTTTGAATAAATGACTCCTTGGCAATATCAAATGATTTTTGAGACATTGGCATGTTATTCAGCAAATCATAGAAACCGTTGATAGATTCTTCCACTTTGTCAAACTGGGTAGCAATATATGAAATACCAGTATAATACTTATCTGCTTCTCCCGGTGGCTGATAGAAAGAAATGGCAGCATAGGCCAATCCTCTTGCTTCTCGCATTTCCTGAAAAACAATTGAATTCATGTTCATTCCAAAATATTCATTAAACAAACTATTGATTGCTGCATCTTGTTTGTTGTAGCCCTTATCTCCTCTTGACACCATCAAAATCATTGTCTGCGGAGTATCAAAATCAACAAAAAATACTTTATTTTTATCAGTTGGTTGCTGAATAAATTCAGTTTTTTCGGGATAATCAAGCAAAACATCTGATACCTGATGATAGCTTTGCATCAACGAAGTAAGTTCATCAGGACTTTTTGTACCGTAATAAAGAATTGTATGTTTGTATGACTTCAGATTTTTTACAATATCAGTCATTTCAACCGGCTGAATTGCTTTGAGTTCTTTTTCAGAAAGTTGGTATCTCAGTGGATTTAGTTCTCCATACATCCCATACATAATCAAATATGAAAAAATAAACTGAATATTCTTTTTTGCATCCAGTCGTGTTTGCATCACATCATTCCCATAATTATCCCAAGCTTCCTGACTAGGTACACAATCATTCAGCAAATGCTCAAACAGTTCAACTCCGGCCTTCATATTTTCACTTAACCCACTCAAACTCACATACACCTGATCATTTGAGGAAAAAACACTATACGAACACCCAATTTTGTAGAATTCCTTCTTGATATCCTCAGGTGAAAACTTACTTGTGCCAATAAATTCAATATATTCTATGGCAGGATTGAGGTATTTATTGTGCTGAGTTCCCATATCAAACACATAATACAGCCTGAATGTTTCATTTTCAGTATTTTGAATATACTGAACAGGAATTTGTCCAATCTTGAATTTGGTTATATCCTTATCAAAATCCAAAAATTTTGGTTCAAGCTCTTTGGGTTGATTGTTTCTGATTGTAATCAAAAAATCAGATTCATCATCTCTGTTGATTTTCACAGGAGTGACTTTGTTTTTTCCGATTTTCTTTACTGTTTCATCCTTTCCACTACGTTTGTAAACAATGACATAATTGTCTGAAAAATTCTGCTGTGCAAATTTAACCACATCATCTTTTGTAATTTCTTCAAGCAAATTCATTTGATTCACATAGTCAGCCCATGAAATACCTAAAATAAAAGATTCAACAAAAGAAGAAGCTCTTGAAGAATTGTTTTCGTAGCTTTTAATTTTTTGCAGTTTAAGGTCATTGATAATGGCTTCCATTAACCAGTCATCAAATTCTCCTTTTTTAATCAACTCCAGTTGAGATAATAACAGGTCTCTCACTTCATCAAGAGTTTGACCTCCCTTTGGTTTTCCTGCCAAAACAAGCGCAGTATAATCATCCATAATCGAATTGTAAGAATATGCTTCCAGAACTTGTTGTTTTTGAATAAGGTTAATATCAAACAATCCGGCTGCACTATTCATCAATATCATATCAATCATAGTCAAAATGAGTGCATCTCTTGAGCCAGCTCCATCAAACCTGAAGCCAAGAAGAATAGATTCTGAATCTGGGCCATAGACTTCTTTTACAACTGGTTTTGTAACAGGTGGTGCCGGATCAAATGAAAATTCAGGTGCATTTTGTGCCGGCATTTGTCCAAAAGTACGGTCAATAATTCTGATTGCCTCGTCAGGGTCAAAATCACCTGATAAACATATTGCCATATTCCCGGGAACATAATATGCTGCATGAAACTCCCTTATGTTTTTCATAGAAGGATTTTTTAAATGTTCCTGAGTGCCAATTACGGTTTGTGTTCCATACGGATGATTTGGAAACATTCCTTCAAGCAAGGCAAAATATGACTTCATATTATCGTTGGTCAGGGTCATGTTTTTTTCCTCATAAATAGTTTCAAGTTCAGTGTGAAACAACCTCAACACAGGATTGGCAAATCTGTCAGCCTGAATCAGAGCCCAGTTATACAATTGATTTGATGGAATATCCTCAATATAAACAGTTTGCTCAAGTGATGTATAGGCATTTGTTCCTGTACTTCCGATAATAGACATGAGTTTATCATATTCATTGGGAATGGCAAAACCAGATGCAATAAAAGAAATACTGTCAATAACTTTATAAAGAGCTTTTCTTTCTTTCTCATCAATAAGCGTTCTGTAAACCTCAAACAAGCTATCAATCTTATTAATGTAAACCATTTCTTCATCTATGTTTACAGTGCCAAAATTTCTTGTCCCCTTAAACATCATGTGTTCAAAATAGTGCGCAAGTCCTGTTGTTTCTGCAGGGTCATGCTTACTTCCTGCTTTTACAGCGACATAAGCACTGATACGTGGTTCATTTTTATAAACTGTCATATACACTTTTAGTCCATTGGGGAGTGTATAAATTCTGGCCTGAAGCGGATCACCTTTCACTGTCTCATATTCATACTGTTTGTTTATTGAAACAGGTTGTTGCTCAATGTATGAGGTTGTTGGAACCTTTTGAGCCTGCAGAGGCAGTCCTGCAAACAAAAGCGCGATAAGACCAAAAATAATCAAATGTTGTTTTTTCATTGTTTTCTATAATTACTGGTTAATTAAAAATTTAATTTTTCTTCTAAATATCTGGTACTGCATCTAAGTCCTGCATTAATCTTTGAATTTCAGGATGATGATGAATAAAATTTTTCAATTTTTCTTCTTTCGTTATTATGGAAGTGTTATCTTCTCTTGGTTTTACTACAAATTCGATGGAGAAATTTCTGTTTGACAATTCTTCTCTGAAAAAAGTTTGAATATCAATACTCCTGAATGCTTCAACCTCTGCTGAGCTTGCCAGTGACAGTTTCCATCTGCTATCTTCAATTTTTTCAAAAATTGCCTGTTTGAGTACTGATGATTCATACCCTCTGTTTTCATCATCATTGATGTTTTTGCAAAATTTTTCATATGCAGATTTCACATTTTCCTCAGAATATTCTTTATCCAAAATTGATTTAGAAGACACCTGAGCACTTTTATTTTTAATCATATCCATCACTCCAACATGATCCAGGTCAAGAGATGAATCGGAAGCAATTGTAGGAGTTCGAGTTTGTGCATGCTTATCTGATTCAGCAGATGGCTTGTCTTCATAAGGTTTATATTCAGATGCTTTGGGAGTCTCAGCAACAGGCTGTTCAGGCTTCACTTTATCAGGTGCAACAGGTGATTGATTCTGTGGTTTAACTTCAGCAGAAAGATGATTTGATAATCCCGCCACTTTCAGCAAGGCCAGTTCTATATGAAACCGCTTATTGGCTGCTGATTTGTACTGCACATCACATTGATTCATGATTTCAAGAGCCCTGATAATAAACACAACAGAACAAGCTTTTGATTGTCTGAGGTAATCGGCTGTCTGATTTTCATGAACCTCAAGTAAAGGAATCGTTTTTTCATCTTTGCAAACCAGGAGAGACCTTAAGTGCTCTGAAATACCTGTAACCACTGCCTGTCCATCAAATCCCTTTTCATAAATTTCTTCAATAGTGAGTAGAACAGATGTTGTATCTCCCTCAAGGGCTGCCTGTATCAACCGAAAATGATACTCAAAATCTAAAATGTTCAGATTTTCTATCACATTTTTGGTAGTGATTATATTACTTCCATAACTCACCATCTGGTCAAAAATTGACAAGGCATCTCTTAATGCACCGTCAGATTTTGAAGCAATAACATGCAATGCCTGAGATTCTGCGTCAATTTTCTCACTTTTAGCCACAAACGCAAGATGTGTAGCAATATCCTCAACCCTGATTCTTTTAAAATCAAACACCTGACAACGGGAAAGAATTGTTGGGATGATTTTATGCTTTTCAGTGGTTGCAAGTATAAACTTTGCATATGCAGGAGGCTCTTCAAGTGTTTTCAAAAAGGCATTAAAAGCTGCTGCCGAGAGCATATGCACCTCATCAATAATATATATTTTATATTTGCCTGCCTGAGGAGGAATACGAACCTGATCAACGAGTGTCCTGATGTCGTCAACAGAATTATTGGATGCAGCATCCAGTTCATGAACATTAAATGAAGCTGACTGATTGAACGAACGACACGATTCACATTCATTACATGCTTCAAAATCAGATGAAATATTGGTGCAGTTAATTGTTTTTGCAAGAATACGGGCACATGTGGTTTTTCCAACACCCCTGGGACCAGTAAACAAAAAAGCCTGAGCAATCTGATCATTTTTAATTGCGTTTTTTAATGTTGTGACAATATAATCTTGCCCAACGACAGTTTTGAATGTTGATGGTCTGTACTTTCTGGCTGAAACAACAAAATTATCCATAGAATTTTTTGAAATTTATTAAGATTTCAAAAATACAAATTTATAAGAAGTGAGCTTGATGATTATTCTAAAAAATATCAACAAACATAATATTATACAAACTACAGTGATTTACCGACAAAAATTTAAATATGACTTTGAATGTGTTATCTTTGGGTTAATGCACTGATATACAAATTTCTGTATTCCAAAAGCACATTAAACAAAAATTCCATTAGTTAAAACAAGATAATTTCTCCACAGAAAAATTTGCAAAATCACTTTATAGTTTTGTATTATTGCAATAAAAAAAAGCATGAAAAAACCATTTACAATTTTATTTGCAATTCTTAGCACAATTGTTATGTTTGCAACAATAGCCTGCGAAAAAGAAGAAGAGCCAGAAACAACAGTGACAGACATTGATGGAAATGTTTACGATATTATTGAAATTGGAACACAAAGCTGGATGGCAGAAAACCTCAAGGTGACCCGCCTGAATGATGGCAGTGGCATTGACAACACAACTGACAATAATACATGGAGCACCCTGAGTGGTTCAGCCTATTGCTGGTATGACAACAATGCTTCAAACAAAAACGCATACGGAGGGTTGTATAATTATTATGCTGTGCAAACCGGAAAACTATGTCCAATGGGTTGGCATGTTCCAACAAAAAACGATTGGGAAAAACTGCAAACGTTTCTGGGAGGAGAGGGTGTTGCCGGAGGAAAGATGAAAGAAACGGGGACTACATACTGGGCAAGTCCAAACACAGGCGCAAATAATGAAAGTGGCTTTAATGCAAGAGGAGGCGGAGTCAGACTTAGCAACGGAACATTTGGTGATTTAAAAAACTATGGCCTTTGGTGGTCATCTTCAGCTGATGGGGCGATGATTTGGTTTGTTTCAATCAATTATGCAAACGGAAATCTTGCAACACAGGCATACGGAAAAACATACGGTTTATCGGTCAGATGTCTGAAGGATGTTTAAGTAGGCGACTTGAGCTCCACCTTCATTCCCCTGTGATGAGTTTTACTCTTTCATTCAATTTCAGTAAATGACGGTTGATAATAGACTTGAGCAGCTTATGGGATCTTCCTTAAACATTAGGAATTAAACATTAAGAATTAATAATTTAAAATTACCCCAAAGGGAAGTCTAAGAATTAGTAGAAATTCTCTTAGCCTCAGCCTTAGCCTTAGCCTTAGCCTCAGCCTCAGCCTCAGCCTCAGCCTCAGCCTTAAACATTAAAAATTATGAATTTCCTTAAGCAATTGTTTTGGGTCTTTCAGAAGTTTTTCATTTTTATCAAGATGAATCATATTTGAAATTGACAATTTCATTGCGGTCATTTTGGGTTTTTTATTTTCACTCAGTATCTGAACAAGTAAAAGTGAGCCAATTTTCACTGTCACTTCGGTTACTTTTGCAGCTTCAGTCAAAAAAGACTCCACAGCGACTTTCATCTCCTGGCATGTGTATTTTTGCAAATTCACAGCATCATGAAGAGAATAAAATTTCTCATACACCTGTTCAATATTTATTTCTTCCTTACTCACGCACATTCTTTCACTAAAATATTGTGGTTTCTTTTTGGGATTATAGAATCTGAATCCAAGAACATCAACCAAAGCCATCATTTTGTCATGAATTGCTTTGATTTTTGTTTCGTTGTCTGATCCAATAAATACATTCATGGGAACATGACGGGTGAGTGGTCTCTTTTTATAGTTTGAATTGATTGAATTAAAAGAGATATATTCATTAAATGCATTTTGCAGTATGTATATTTGATCTCTGAGTCTGTTGATTTCATCATCATGTTCTTTTTTAATACGTTGAATTTGTTGAAGGTAATAATCATAAAACTCCTTCATGTAAATATTCTTTGGACCAGCAGCTACAAGTCTTTTCCCTTCTTCGTTATCTGTAAAATTCTGAAAGTTTTCAATAAATTTTTCGGCAAGCAACTGCGCCTGTTTTTCATATGCTGAGGGATATTTCCATGTATTTCTGGGATTGAGCAGATTTGTTTCAATTCCTTTAATTTCCTTTGGCATTTGAAGTCCAAACTCTGGAAGTTCTTCATATTCAGCATGATCAAGACTCCCGTCAAGGATGGCTTTGATGATTTTTCTGGTTACGGGCAGATCAATTCTTTTTCCGGTTCCGTAAGGACCTCCTGTCCATCCAGTATTCACCAGATATGCTGTTGCTTTGTGCTGTTTCATTTTCTCAGCCAGTGCTTTTGCATAAACAGTTGGATGAAGCAATAAAAATGCAGCTCCAAATGCAGAAGAAAATGTGGGAACTGGTTCTTTTACACCTCGTTCTGTTCCTGCAAGTTTTGAAGTATATCCACTTAGAAAATAATACATTGCCTGATCTTCTGTCAGTTTTGCCACAGGAGGCAATACCCCAAATGCATCAGCTGTGAGAAAGATAATTTTTCCGGGATGGCCACCTTTTGAAACAGGTGTTACAATATTTCTTATGTGGTGAATTGGATATGAAACTCGTGTATTTTCAGTTTTGGTTGAATTTCGGAAGTCAATTTCTCCGGTTTTTTCATCATACACAACATTTTCAAGCAAAGCATCTTTCTTAATGGCATTATAAATATCAGGTTCTTTCTCTTTGTCCAGATTGATACATTTGGCATAACAACCACCTTCAAGATTAAAAATCCCCTCATCATCCCATCCATGTTCATCATCCCCAATCAAATAACGATCAGGATCTGCCGACAAAGTGGTCTTTCCTGTTCCTGACAATCCAAAAAATATGGCTGTATCTCCATTTTTTCCCATATTGGCCGAACAATGCATTGAAGCAATTCCCTGCAATGGAAGAAAATAATTCATAATTGAAAAGAATCCTTTTTTTATTTCTCCACCATACCATGAACCTCCAACAACTGCCATTTTTTGTTTCAAATGAAAAGCCACAAAAACATCACTGTTCAAGTCCTGTTCATGCCACTGTGGATTCACTGTTTTACATGCATGAAGCATCACAAAGTCAGGTTTAAATGCTTTCAGCTCATCCTCTGTGGGACGGATAAACATGTTTTTTACAAAATGCGCAGCCCAGGCAACCTCAGTAACAACTCGTATAGAGAGTCTGGAATTTGCATTGGCACCTACAAAGGCATCCATAACATATAATTCTTTGTTGCTCAGTTGCTCTCTGCTCAAATGAAGCATATGATTCCACACATCTTCGCTAATTGGTTTATTGTCAGAGCTTTTGCGCTCCGAAGATGCCCACCAGATATGATGTGATGTTTCACTATCATTGACAATGTATTTATCTTTTGGCGATCTTCCTGTAAATATTCCAGTGTCAACATTTACTGCCCCCAAATTAGTTACAAATCCTTTATCAAGTCCTTCAAGGGTAGGGTTTGTTTCATGCTGATAAAGTTCATCATATGACAAATTGTGAAAAATTTTTACAGGTTGTTGAATTCCGTAAACTGTCAAATCAGGAAGTTGTTGTTTCGTTTGCTTGGTTGAGTTCTTCATAGTAGTTGCATAATTGAAATAAAACTGCAAACTTAAATATTTTTCAAAACCCTGTCTGAAAAAACAAAAAAAAATTACAGGATTACAATTGATATTAATCAGAAAAATATGAAGATATTTCTCAGGGCAATCTACTATGATTGGAACAGATGATTCAGTGTTTTGTTATAGATTTCAGCAATATGCGAAGAAAAACAAACCATATATATTATCTCTGGCAAATCATTCTCTTTAACAAAATCAATAATTGAGCTGAGTGCAACCGAGGCAGCAGCTTCAAGGGGATAAGCATATGCCCCGGTACTTATGGATGGAAATGCAATTGTTTTTACATTATAATTACGTGCAAGTTGAAGGGAATTGATATACGCAGAGGCAAGCAACTCAGCTTCATTGCTGTTTCCTCCTCTCCAAATGGGACCTACTGTATGTACTACAAATGATGCAGGCAATTTATATCCTTTGGTGATTTTTGCTTTTCCTGTTTCACATCCGCCCAAATGCCTGCACTCCTCTAGTAATTGCTTTCCTGCAGCACGATGTATTGCCCCATCCACTCCTCCTCCACCCAACAGACTATTGTTGGCTGCATTCACTATTGCTTCAACATCTTGTTTTGTAATGTCACCTTCAATAATTCTGACCCTTTTGTGTAAATCCATCATGTTTGATTTTTACAAAGGTAATAAAATATTCCTGAATTATCGTAACTTTGGGCACATAATCTGTAAAGAACACTTTTAGTTTTTATATCATGAATTTCATTTCAAAATTGCTTCAATATGTCAAATATCGTGTGATACCACCGCACAATATGCGCACTGACAAGGCTGAAAATTTCTATTTTTCTGAATATGCCAAAGTAATTTTCCCCCTGATAGAGACCAAAAAATCTATTCTTGATGTGGGATGTCAGTTCGGACGTTTTACTATTCCCGCATATGAGGCAGGTGCTGAAATTACTGCTACAGATATTCACCCACGTTTTTTTAAATACATCAACAAAAAAATCCCCGGTAATTCAATTCAGTTCAGACTTGAAGATATTGATCAAACCTGCAAATCTCTTCCTGAAAATTCTTTTGACATTGTTCTATGTCTTGAACTCCTTTACAATTTACCGGATTCACAGAAAAAAATTACAGATCTGACAAAGCTTGTCAAACCCGGCGGACTATTTATTACATCTCACAGGAGTTTGGGCTATTACTTATTCCGGTTTATTAAAGAACGAAAGTTTGATGAAGCTGAGAAAATCATTCAGGCCAATCATCCTTATTATAATGCACAAACTGCTTCTGAGCTAAAACACATTTATCACAACAATAATCTCATTTTGAACTCATTAACTCCAATAGGCATGTTTTCAGGTTTTGGAAATGACCCTTTCAGCTCAATTATTAATCCAAAAAGAGCAAATAATATGGCAAAGCAACAACTGAATCAGTTTGAAAGCAATGAAAAACTTTTTGATTTATTTGGAGAATCAGCCAGATATTGGCTTGTGGTGGCAAGCAAAATCACCAAATAATAAAACCATCTAAACTACGTTTGGAAAAAACTAATAAATAAAAACCTAACATTTAAAAAACCATGAAAAAGATTCTTTTTAATTCTTTTCTTATTCTCATGACATTTGCCACTTTAACAGGATGTAAAAGAGGTGAAGAAGATCCCTTTTTATCATTCAGGTCAAGAGATTCAAGAGTTACCGGCACATGGGAGCTCAAAAAAGCCACATTGGTTATGACAACAACAATATCAACTTCAGGCAGTTTGAATACTGAGACATATACTATCAGTATTGAGAGCGGAATCCTCACTGAAACCGGACCTGGAGGAAGTGGTGGCTCTTCTGTTTACACCAGAGAAATCACACTTGAGAAAGACGGCACATATAAGGCAACAGACAACAGTGACGGTTATATATCAGAAGAAAGCGGAAACTGGTGGTGGCTCAATGACAGTAAAAACAAAACACGACTAGCATTTGACGATGACTACAGTTCATATCTTGTGGAACAACTCAAAAACAAAGAAATCATTTTGACCAGAAGTATTTATTACAAAGAAACCGAGCCAAGTGGTGACTGGGAAGAAGAAACTGAAGAACTGAGGATGATTTACGAGAAGAAATAAGGCGACTTAAGCGATGCTTCGACAACTGCCACAGTGAGCAACTCGACAAGCTCATTGTAACACTTTTCGAACTGCTCATAAAAAGTTTTAGAGAGACTACACTAACCGCTTAAAGCCTTAGTCTTTATACCATTATACCTCTATCCCTCTATAACCTATAACCTACAACTGATATTTATAGAAGAATTAAAATAGCAAATATTAAATAGCAAATATTTACAGTCGTTAATAACTTAAATTTCAAACGCTTACAATCACTTAATCATTAGGCATTAGTTATTAAATATCATTACTGTCCGACTAAATTTCCGATTTTTTTTAGCCACAGAATCTCCAAAACACTAAAAACCACAAAAATAAGACACATAGCTTCTGTGAAATTCTGTGTTTTTGTGCTTTAGTCACATCGTCACATAGTGATAAATTGATAAATTGGCAAAAGAAAAAACTGACCCCACTTAAACACGAATAGCCATAAGCACTAATATTGACGTAGTTTTCAAGCATTTACTATTTACTTTTGCGGACAATAGAGATTCAAAATAAAAAAAAATCATTCAGAAACCTGTTCCAGTTCCGTCCCTGTCCAGATGTATTCTATTGTTTCCTGAAAATCATATTCAATATCACTATCCCCTTCAAACTTGTGTTCTCCCGACTCAGTATGAAAGATAATTCTTCCTGATTTACCCTTTTCATCTCCTGGAAAATAGAATTCCTCATTGTGAAAATAGGGTGCATCAAATCCTGAACTTAATGTTTTCACATAATGAAGGTTTGACTTATCCCAAAACACATAAACCAACCCGTTGGCACCACCACAAAAATCTTCACTAAAATCAACAGTTATAATATTTGTAACATTGTTCAATCCTTTATGCGCTGATACTAAAAAATTTACACTTGTTTGAAAAGAACCAATCCCTTCAAATTCAATTTTTGAAAGCTCCTTATTCCCTTTTACTGCTCTTATTTGAAAAATTATTTTGTCTGAATATGAGCCCTTATCAACTTTTGACATCCCAAATAAAAAATAAACTTCTTTATCTTGTGATGACTCATGTTTGTCATAAGCAAGCAAGCCTCCCCAAATATATCCAATGGCCTCGGACAAATTATTAGCACTCACAACCCTTACCTTCACCCATTTGGATTTAAAATTATTCAGCTCTAAATCCTTGTTTGTCACTTCAATAACTCTCACCTCTGTGCCAATGGGTAATTTTGTCACAACTTCTGAAGAAGTGGAAGGAGCTGTGCGAAGATTCACATTGTCACCTATCAGTTAATAGATATTTCCTTTCTGAATCTCATACAATTCATGTTGAGAAAAACAGGTAAACACCATAAACACAAAAAAACTAAATGTAAAAATCCTCATCTTTTTTAATTTTAAGTGGCAAAAATAAATCTTTTTTTCTTTTGAAGGAAGACAAGAGTGATTTCATGATTATTTTGATTAAACCTGTCTCAAACTCAAACAATATAATTACTTATATCTAAAAATTTTTAATCATCATAATCCAAATAACGAACGGCAAATAAATTTATGGTTTCGTTTAATAATCTGAATATTAAACACATATATTCAATTATCCATTTAACATTAAACATTAAACATTAAACATTAAACATTAAACATTAAACATTAAACATT
>CAZGIW010000013.1:0-51774 GCA_964526285.1 uncultured Bacteroidales bacterium
CACAGGTTCAATACCATCAGTTGTCCACACCTCGTTACCATAAACACTGTTATAGGCAACAAAATACAATTTGTTGTTATACTCAACAAAAGACTCAGGCATTGAACAGGAAAAACCACTTTCAATGTCCTTAAACATAATAGTGCCGGCTTCTGTTCCATCAGAGCGCCACAATTCAGTTCCATTCACTCCGTCATAGGCTGAAAAAAACAGATAATTATTAAACAGATAGAAATACCAAGGGCCTGAACTCCCTGTGGGGTTAATGTTTTTTAAAATTTTTGTATTGATTTCTGTGCCGTCTGTTTCCCACAACTCAGTGTCATTAGATCCATCTGAACCTTTAAAATACAATTTACCGTTAAATACAGTAAATTGTTCAGGTGCACCAACAGTTGATAGCTGAGATGTGCCTGCAGTTGTGCCGTTAGTGACCCATAATTTATATGCATGACCCGGATAATCAGCCATAAAATACAATTTTCCGTTATATTCATTAAATATGTCAGGAGCTGTGTGGGTATAAATATTGGTAGCACTGATTTTTTCAGTTCCAGCCAATGTTCCGTCAGTTCTCCAAAGGCCTGCATCTGTATCATCTTTGGCTGCAAAATATAGATATCCATTATATTCAACAAATCCAAATGGTTCTGAAGAACCAGCGGGGTGAATGTTTTTCAGCAAAACTGTCCCTGCTTCAGTGCCATCACTCGTCCACAGTTCAATATCATTCGGGCTTCCCGAGCCAGCGGAAAAATAGATTTTTCCATTGAATTCTGTCATCCCTGAAGGGCTGGAATCACCTGTTCCAGACTGAATATCTTTCAACATATATGTTCCGGCTTCGGTGCCGTCGGATCGCCACAATTCCCTTCCGTGGGTATCAGTAAAAGCACTGAAATACAGAATACCGTTCATCTCAGAAAATTGAGAAGGATAAGCATGACCTGCCGGGTTAATAATTGCCACTCTTTCTACAACCTGAGCCTGTAACTGACATTGGTATAAGACAAAAGAGATTAAAACTAATAATATAACTAACTTTTTCATGGTCTTATTTTTTATTAATTATTACTCTGTTTTTGAGAATACTTTGTTCAACTTTCCTGAAAGTCCTTCATAGCTGACAATATATGTTCCATCTGGCAAATGACTGATATCAATCACTCTCAGCTCAGGGACAAGTATCTGTTTATAAACAAGCTGTCCTGCCTGATTGTGAATTGAAATGATTGCATCTGGACTTAAATAACTTTCAGGAATTTCAATAAAAATTTCATTTTGTGCTGGATTTGGATATATGTTCAATCCCCCGGAAACATGTTCATCAACAGACACAGCCAGCAAATTGATGGGATACGAAGCAGGAATACAATTAGTGCCTGAAACATGCAGTGTGGCACTGCCTGAAGCTGTAAAAGGTTCATCAAACACAATAGTTACATCTCCGTTGTTGTCGGTGATTCCCAGTCCATGTATGACAGTATCAACCATAATAACACAAAGCATGTCCTCAAGAGGTAATCCACCACTACTTACATTGACAGGTGTTGAAACATCATCAGTCCACAGTTCGTTCTCATATGTCACTTGTATTGGTGTGGGTTCGGAGATCCATATTTTCATCACGGGATCACCCAGAATATTAATATCATAGAAATTCCATCTCAATGCGCCTTCTTCAAATTGACCAGGAGCAGTAACCCATGGTGCTGTTTGAATTTTCATTTCAACAAAGGCCTCTCCGATATGGAGTAAACCCTCATGATAAATTGCATCCATCATTTCGCGGTGCAGATGGGCAGCAGGTCCTTCTGTTTGACCTTCATTAAACCATCCGTATCTGGAATTGCCTATAGTAGCAACAGCAAAATTACTGATGGTGACCATACGTTCCAAAATACAGTCACTTTCTTCAAAAGAACCACAAATACAACCATGAGAATGAAAAATTGTGTAGTTGTGGTCAACACCATTTGTTTGAGAAAAATTTGTACTGGTGATTGCTGATATATGCATAAATGCGACATAGTCATAGTTTGCATGACCCACATGATGAACATACTGCTTGCCTGAATTAATCGCCCCCGCTAAATCAGCTGCCCCCCATGGTAGTAATTCTTCGTAAAGCCTTTCAAAATTATAGGTATCAGGGATGCCAAAAGTTTCATAACCGTTGTCTGTTCTGTGTCCGATAAGAAGTTCAAGATAATCAGAACCCCATGTTTCAGGATCATCATATAGCCATTCACCGGCCAGCAGTGCTTCATTAAATTCGCCTAACACAGGTGAAGCCTGATATGAGGTAATTTTATGTAATATATTATTCAGCTCAGGAACGCTGCTGAATGGCATTCTCCCCACAGCAACCTCAGGCAACAAATCATCTTCTCCGGGCTCGCCCCACCATGAATTTCCATTGGTATTCCAGTTGCCGTCAAGTGCTGAATAATAAAGGTCGGCCGGAATATTGTTATCACTATAGCCAGCACCAGACTGTGCATAACAGTAAAAACCCCTGTATGGAATATGCTCCACATCACCTCCCAAAATCACAAAACGTATGCTGTGATCCTGATACTCCTGAATAATATAATTTCTAATCTTTTCAGCATTGTCCTGACCGCTCATATTACTGGTAATAAATTCACGTGTAACAACTATGCCTTTCAAATTCTGTTCAAGATAAAACTGAATAAGATTATCAAAATGTGATGCAAAAAAACTGGGTGTAATAATCAGAATTTCATAATCATCGTTACTTCTTGAAGTCATGGGATACATATGAAGAAGCTCTGGATTCTGAGCAAATTTTGTAATTCTTTCTGAAGTTCTCTGATCTGATTTAAGATTGTTCAGAGCTAATTGTGAAACAGTTGATGGCTGTGTATGTATTGTAATTGTAACAGACTGATAATATGAAACCTTTCCTGTTGATGGATGATAGATGACAGGAGAGAAAGACGTAAGTGCAAAAGCATGACCATGCCAGTATTGGGTAGTCAAATGTCCGGTTGGTGAAATGGGAAAATTGGCTTCACTTTCATAAAGATCTTCGTTGATGCTGAAAGTAAATGATTTATTTTCAGACAATGGTCTTGATGCCTGTTGTGGATATATGTTATACACTCCAGGTAACAGGATTTCATCTGAACCATGAAATTCAACGGACACAGCTTCATGACCCGGAGGCAGCAAAAGGCTCACCGCAAACCATGGCAAGGCAGGTTCGCCTGTTAAGCCTGTATTCATTGCGTTGTCAAACTGAAGAATGTGATAACCTCTATGTGACTTTACTTCAGGAGAAGTAAGAGTATATGTTTTCTGAATTATCTGAGCATTAAGCAGTAGTGATGAGAATACAAAAAGCAGAATGTGTAAAATTTTCATATAGTTTTTCTTTTAATGTAATAGTTATAACCGAAATATGCTGTGTTAAGTTGCACAAAAATAATAAAAACCAGCCAAATTAAACTCTAAGTTGAAAATGCTGCTTTGCCTGCTCTTTACTAAAAAACAAAAGACCCATATGGAATACATCAACCGAAATATAAACTTCTGGATAAGAAATGAGTTGCTTCCATGCATTGAGCATGTCTCCCGACCAGTATATGTCATGCAAAACCAGAACTGATTTGTCATGCAGATATGGTTTTATGGTTTCATAATATTTTATCAAAGATTCGCTCCTGTGGTCACCGTCAATAAACACCATATGTGCTTGTTTTATTTGTTCCAATGCCCGTGGCAAAACATCTGCAAACAAACCCTCCAGCAGAGAGATGTTTGAAAAACCTGATTTGTTAATAACTCCCCGGGCAACATCAGCCATTGCAGGGTTGCCCTCTATTGTAATGATTTCTGTTTCAGGACATGAAGCTGCCATATACAATGTTCCGATTCCGGCACCTGTGCCAAGCTCAATTATATTGCGGGGTTGAATGAGGTTTGTCAAACGGTGGAGCAAACGACCTCCATTTTTGGATTGAGAAATGGCTTTCGCTTTTTGTCCCACAGTTTGAACCATGCCAGTTGTGCTTTTTTCTCCGGTATCTGCAGAATTATATGGTTCATTATTCTTAAATGTAGTGTTTGCCAATTTCTCAATTAGAATAATTTTTTCGTCAGGTTTCCTCAAACGGTTTTGCCTGAGAGCTTCAGTATAGAGGGAATATACAAACGGAGAATGAATGGAGTATGCATTTCCGGCTTTGATCCGGAATTGTATATATCTTGATAAAAGTTGCAGTTTTTTTATCATTCAAGCCCTTTTACTTTTGGTTTTCCGGGAATAAAGTCTTTAAGATAGAAAGGTTCATAATAGGCAACATCAGCAAAATCTTTATTCTTCAGTTTTTGCAAAGCAATAGCGGACACTCCCCTAGATGAGTGCACATTATCTTCAATAAATACTACCTGTGGGATATTTTCGAACATTTGTCTGAATTTGTTTGTTCCGTTGCCAGCCAGTATGATTTTTTCTTCCTTTTTCAAATTGGAAAAATAATCTTCATCAATAATTTCTGCTGTTACGGGTTTTATCACATTCAGGTTTTCATCAAACAGTGCTGTATAAACTTCCATCCGGCGTGCATCTATCATGGGCTGATAAAAAACTTTTTTATCAGGTTGAAAAGGACAAATATTCATCATCATCCATGCCATTGCCTGAAGTGTGTCAACTGCAATCAGTGGGATGTTTGAAGCATAACAAAGCCCTTTGGCAGTAGCAATCCCGATGCGCAATCCGGTAAATGACCCCGGACCACCAGACACAGCAACAGCTACAAGTGAATCATAGGAAACTGAAATTTCTTTCATCACTTCATCAATAAACACAGAAAGTTTTGAGGAATGGTTGTTAACACCAAAATCTTCTCGCATTGAAAGTATTCCGTTTTCATCTGCAATGCAAACACTGCAAACATTGACAGCTGTTTCAATGGATAAAATTAAATTTCGTGAATGCTCCATCAGAAATATACATGAAACTGCAAAATTAGTGAAAAGGAATGAAATTCCTAAACTGATGGTGGCAATCATTTGAGTTTTTTTACAATAAGTGACTTCAGGCACATTTTTTTGTGAATGCCATGTTGCTGCAAGCTTGGTGAGAAATGAATCTTTGTTGGGTGCGGTTGACTTATATCGCCTTTAACTTGTTTTTCACTACCTCATTCTTTTTATTTTCTCTATCAGCAACCTATTTGTAAAAACTCCTGTTTATATTCTGAATAATTACATTATTTTTGCAACAATAAAAAAAACAAAATTATGCGTATTTTAGTGATTTCAATAATTACATTTGCTTTCTTTCTGCAAAGCAATGCACAAACTGTTTCTCCAATTGTAGCTCAAACTCTGGCAAACAATGTTTATTCTGAACGCTTATTACTTGCCGGAGAAAACGAACAGTTTGTTTTTAATACTGTACCACATGTAGTTTACAATCAAAACAAACCAACTTTGTTTGTTTTCATTCGGACAGATTCTCCCGGATATATGATTGTTGCTGCTGATTACTCTGTTTCTCCTGTGTTTGGTTATTCATTCGAATCAAGCTGGTGGGATGCCATGGAAACCCCTGTATTTCAGGATATGCTCAATGAGTTTTCCTCTCAGGTTGTTTTTGCCAGAGAAAATAGTTTGAAAGCTACATTTGATATTTCTGCAGAGTGGGATTATTATACTTCATCTTCTTTTACAAAAACCGGTAAAAACCTCAAGAGTTTAAGCCCCATTTTATCAACAACATGGAATCAGGGGTGTTATTACAATGATTTGTGTCCTGAAGATTCTCAGGGGCCATGTGGTCGGGTTTATGCAGGATGCGTGGCAACAGCCATGGGACAGGTAATGAAATATCATGACTGGCCACCACAGGGTGAGGGAAGCAATGTTTATTCCACTCCAATGGGATATGGCACTTTAAATGCAGACTTTGGAGCTTCCACATATAACTGGGCACTCATGCAAAATGCCTTAAACTCAACCACCGACAATTATGAGGTTGCTCATTTGCTTTTGCATTGTGGTATTTCAGTAAACATGAACTACAGTTGGGATGGTTCGGGAGCAAGCACACAAAACAGTGCAGATGCATTTAGATACAATTTCCTTTATGCTGATTATGTCAGTCATATGGTTAAAGACGGGTTTAGTAATGAAAACTGGGCAGAGCTTTTGCAAGTTGAATTACATTCTGAACGTCCTGTTTTATATCGTGGCTACGGTTCCGGAGGTGGACATGCATTTGTATGTGATGGATATCAGGGAACAAATTTTCATTTTAATCTTGGATGGGGTGGTGCTGCAAATGGTTATTATTCACTTAGTCATGTTGCAGGGTTCTCAACAGATCAGGCAGCCATATTCAGTGCTGAACCCAGACATGAAGGACCTCAGTTCTGTGAAACATACACATTGCTCACTGAACCTGAGGGATCTTTTTCAGACAATAGTGGAAGTAACAGATATGCACCTGGCACACAATGTAAATGGTTAATTCAGCCTGACAATGCCGGCGCAATTGTTTTAAATATTACATCACTAAAAACCGAACCAGATGTGGACAGGATTCTTGTTTTTGAAGGTGATTCTGAAAGCGGTTTCCTGCTTGCAGATATTTCAGGATTTGATATTCCTCAAAATCCAATCGTTGCATCAGGAGGAAGTATGTTAGTGTGGTTCTTTTCTGACTCATACAACTGCGCTCCAGGATGGACAGCTGAATACACAACCTGGTTTGCTTCTGTTGATGAATTTGAAGATTCATATATTCAGATTATTCCAAATCCTGCCAATGACGTAATTAATATTCATCTAAATCCCTCAATCAACGGAAATATTACGATTTATATCAATGATTTGACAGGCAAAAGAGTTCTTACATTCAATGAGGAAGCACAAAACGGACAATGTGTTATTGATATTTCAGCTCTTTCATCAGGCATTTATCCTATTGAGATTTATCAAAACAATTCATTTGTAACAATAAGCAAACTTGTGAAAGAATAGTTTCTTTCAGCTTTTTTTTATCTGGTTCATGTATGAGCTTTCGAAGAAATTTTATTTCTTTTCACGAATTCATTGTATTTTTGTGAAAATAAAAAACAACCACCATGAGATTAATCGTCTTCAGCATATTTTTAGTTCTTACTGGATTTCTTTTCGGACAAAACAATGACAACGACCCTCCAAAAAGAGTGTATGTTTTTGAAATTCGTGAAGAAATTGCCAAACCGGCATGGTTGAGTGTTCAGAAGGGATTCAGAGAAGCAAAAGAAATGAATGCTGATTTGATTCTGATTCATATGAATACATACGGAGGAATGGTTGATATGGCTGATTCAATCAGAACAACCATTCTTAATTCCACCATCCCTGTTTGGGTTTTTATTGACAATAATGCTGCTTCAGCCGGAGCACTTATTTCAATTGCGTGCGACAGCATTTATATGCGTAAAGGAGCAAGTATCGGTGCAGCAACTGTTGTTACCCAGGATGCAGAAGCGCTTCCTGATAAATACCAATCCTACATGCGCTCCATGATGCGTTCAACTGCTGAAGCAAAAGGACGCGACCCAGATATTGCACAAGCCATGGTTGATCCCGATGTATATATTCCGGGTATTTCCGATTCCGGAAAAGTGCTGACACTGACTACCAGCGAAGCCATTGAACTGAATTTCTGCCAGGGACAAGCAGAAACCATTGAAGAAGTTTTTGAAATTAACGGAATCACAAATTACGAGATAATTAAGCAGGAATTGACAGCTGTTGATAAAATCAGACGTTTTCTTGTGAGCCCCATTATTAGTGGATTGCTTATTATGATTATCATCGGCGGATTGTATTTTGAACTACAAACACCCGGTGTTGGATTTCCTCTAGCTGCTGCTCTTGTTGCTGCATTGTTATATTTTGCACCACTTTACATTGAAGGTCTTGCCACATATTGGGAGATTATTGCCTTTATTGTGGGAGTTATTTTGCTTGCCGTAGAAGTGTTTGCGCTACCGGGCTTCGGCATAGCCGGAGCACTTGGTATTATAATGGTGGTTGCCTCCCTTGCCTTTAGCATGGTAGAATCTGATGGATTCAGGGTTCCTCAGGCAAATTTGGGGCAACTTGGAAAAGCACTAGCCATTGTTGTGGTTTCAATGTTTCTGGGTCTTGTTTCGTCTTTTTACATTGCCAAAAAAACACTTCAGTCAAGATTTCTGGGACATTTGGCTCTGCAAACTGAAGAAACGACTGAAGACGGTTATACAGCTGCCAATCTTAGTCTGAAAGCATTTGTAGGAATGCAAGCCAATGCAGCAACCATACTCCGTCCATCAGGAAAAATTGAAATTGATGGTAACTATTATGATGCTACAGCTGAAACCGGATATATTGAAAAAGGAGAAATTGTCGTTATAACAAAATATGAAACCATGCAATTGTTTGTTAGAAAGCTGTCAACTTAAACTTGTCTCATGCTGAAAAAACTTACTTTTTTTTGTATTTCAGTTTTATTATTTCAGAATCTGAGCCATGCTCAAATTAATTACTATGAATTTTTCTCTGACAATATTCTGCGAATTGACTATGAGAGAAGAGGAAGTATTCAAAATGAAAACATCTCTGAAGTAGCATTTCTCAAGGAAGAATTGTGGAGTGGATGCAGAACAAAAACCATTGAACCATACGATTACGGTGATTATAAGATTGAAGTTCGAATTCCAGAAAACAATCAACTGCTTTATAATTTCTCCTATTCTTCATTATTTGCCGAGTATATTTATACTACTGAAGGTGCTGATCAATCAAAAAAATTTGAAGAAACGGTGCGCTTGCCATATCCTGTTAAACCTGTAAAAATTGCATTTCTTAAACGCAAAAAAACAACCAATGATTGGATATTACAGTATGAAATTTTGTTTGATCCTTCAAAAACTGAAGTTTCCAATGCAACATTTGAGAAGGAAGTTCTTTTCAAAAAGCTGGTTGACTCCGGCAATCCAGCAAAAAAGGCAGATATTGTTTTTGTTGCCGACGGATACACAGAAGAACAAACCGATAAGTTTTTTAATGATGCAATTCGGATTTCAGAGTATGTCTTAAACTGCATTCCTTTTAACGAACACAAGGACAAGTTCAATATTTGGGCTGTATTTGTTGCTTCAGAAGACGAGGGAATTACAGACCCTGTGGAGAACAGACAGAACAACACTGCTTTGGGCACAAATTTCTCAACTTTTGATACTGACAGGTATTTAATGACAGAACATCATTTTACACTCAGAAATATTGTGTCTGTTGTGCCATACGATCACATTATTATTGTTGCCAATTCAAACAAGTACGGAGGTGGCGGAATTTATAATTTTTATGCCACATGTCCATCTGATGATATATTTACTGATTTTCTAGTTGTACATGAATTTGGACATTCATTTGCCGGTCTTGCCGATGAATATGGCTCTGATGGCAGTGTGATTGATTACTACAATCTACAGGTTGAACCCCCTGAGCCAAATATCACAACACTGATAGATTTTCAGTCAAAATGGCAACACATGGTTGAAGATGATGTTCCTGTTCCTACACCATCTGACGAATGGAAATATAGAAAAAAAGTGGGGGCCTTTGAAGGAGCAGGATATTCCCAAAAGGGCATATACAGGCCTGTATATGACTGCACCATGAGATCTGTGAAATATAATGACTTTTGTCCTGTTTGTCAACAAGCCATAACAAATACTATTTTGTTTTTTTCTGAATAAGCACTGATACTCTATGAAAATAAATTCATATACTATTGGCAGTCTATTTTAGAAACAGTGCAATAAATTCATCTTTCTTCGATCTTGAAACAGGCACAACAGAACTGTCGGTCATAACAATTTCGCCACCCTGTCCTCTGATATATTTCTTTACATACCTGAGATGTATGATATGTGAATGATGCACTCTGAAAAATTCATAGGGAGCCAACAATTCTTCAAATTCTTTCAGAGTTCGGCTGACAACACATTCATTTCCGTTTTCCTTATAAATTCTTGTATAGTTTCTGTCTGACTCAAGCCTTATTATTTCCTGAAGATTTGCAACTTCGAACCCATCAATACACGGCAAAACAATTTTTCCTTTGCGTAAATCATCCAGTTTCAGGTTTTCAGTAAATGTTGTGGTTTGAATAGGATTGGGAGGCAACTGTGATAATCTTTCAAAACGTTCTATTGCATTCTTCAAGTCATTAATGCGCAAAGGTTTAAGCAAATAATCCAATGCTGCAAAGCGGAAGGCCTCAATGGCATAGTTTTCAAAGGCAGTAACAAAAACTACCCTAAACTTATGTTGTCCAATAGCTTCCAGAATATTGAAGCCTGTCCCTGTATTCAGCTGAATATCAAGAAAAACAAGGTCAGGATCTGAATTATTCAACACATCAATTCCACTTTCCACATCATCAGCTTCACCAATAACCATAAGCTGAGGAAAAAATTTTTCAATAAATCCTCTGAGAATAATTCTGGCCGAAGCCTCATCATCAATAATGACAACTTTTTTCACTTTTTTTTTACAACTATCAGTTTGTAAAATTATTAAAATTTAACGGAATCCTAATAATTACTTTTGTGCCCTGCATCCCTTCTGTTTTTTTGTCAATAATCACTGGTTCAATCACCGTGTTCAGCATCTGCCCAAGCAAGTTCAGACGATGACTGTTAATATCCATAGCGAAGGATTTACGATTTTTTCCGAATTGTTGTTTTACCCTTTTTGATTCTTCAAGCCCGATGCCTTCATCATCAATGGTGACAATCAGAAATGCTTCATCGTGATGAAAGGATACAAGCAAGTGGGGTTTCATTTCTGATTTCAATGGAGCAATTCCATGCCACACAGCATTTTCAACATATGGCTGAAGCAAAAGCGGTGGGATACATGTTTTCATCTGATTTATATCAGGATGCACATGAATATGAAAATTGAATTTCTTCTCAAGCCTTAAGTGCTCAAGCTTCAGATATGTTCTGATAAACTTCACTTCTTCATCCACAGAAACTGCTTCTTTTGATGAGTTTTCAAGTATAATTCTGATTAAAGATCCAAATTCAGACAAATAGTCGGTTGCTGTTTCAAAATCATTTTGAAGATAAAACCGTTGTATTGAATTAAGTGAATTTGAAACAAAATGGGGATTCATCTGAGCGCTCAGAGCTTGTTGTTGAAATCTTATGATTTGCTGTTGAAAAGATTTTGTTCTTATTTTTTCACGGTTTCTGACAAATATCCAAATTAAAAATGAACCGACTATGACTATCATGCCAAGAGTAATTAAAACATATAATTGTAAGCGTACCTGCGATTTGTGTTTCAAAATCTGAATATCTTTCAATAAAAGTCTGCTTTCCTCAATCTGTTGTTCATATTTCACCTGATAATCATAGATATTGCGCCTGACCTCTGCTGAAAAAATACTGTCATTGAGTATTCTGGATTGTTTATATGCTTCAAGTGCAAATTCAAATTGTCCTGTTTTTTCATAGGCCTCTGACTGCAATTCCAACAGGCTGATATAAAGATCTATCAAGCCAATGGAATCGGCCAAATGTGCAGAACGGTTCAAATACTTCAACGCATTTTCATAATCATTTGTTCTCAGGTACACTTCCCCCAGATTTCTAAGTATATAAATATACTCCATTTTATACTCCGAAACATTTGGTAATTGAACAACCTCATTGAGCATCAGCTTTGCTTCCTCAAAGTTTCCCAAAGAAATGAGCAAATATGCCTTGTTGTTGGCTCCACCAATCCAGCGCAGTTCATTTCCCTGATACTTAGACAGTTCTATTGCCGAGTTGTAATAATAAAGTGCAGAATCATATTGTTCAAGCGACAAGTAAGAATTTCCTAAATTAAGCAACACCCCTGACAGCTCTGCTGAATCCCGCTGTGATCTTAAAATTTGAAGTGATTTCATTTGTAATGTTTTTGACATTTCATAATCACTCCAGGTGTAGTATATATTCGCAAGGTTATTTAAAACACTTGAAGCCCCAATATAATCATTCAAATTTTGCTTTATCTGAAGGGCATAATAAAACCACTGCAGGGCTTCTTTATATTCACCATATCTGAATAATATACTACCAAGGAGATTCAAAGCCGTACCCAACCCAGAAAAATCTCTTATTTCTATGGCTTTTGAAATAGCATAACTAACCATATTCTTTGCTTTTTCAAAATCCCCATAATCATCATACACAGAACCCATCTGAATGTAAAACTGCACAGCATTTATGTTTTCTTCGTTTTCAACAGCAATCTGAAGACCCTTTTCGAAAAAAAACAATGCAGAATCGATAACAGAAATATCATAATAATGATTTCCCATTTCAAGATAATAATCAGAAGTATTTACAGGAACACCTGTTTCTATATTTTTTCTGGATGTTTCAGGAACAGAGATTTCATTATGTCCATCTTTTGTCAAATTCTGTGAATTACAGAAAAGGTATATGAAACATAAAAGAAACATAGAAAAACAAAGGCGTATCATGAGGGTAATAAAAATTTAATCAAAGATAAAACAATATTTAATATTACAACTCAAAACAGGAATAAAACAGAGAAAAATAAGTACTTTTGTCTGAATAATCAAGTTATGCAAATGCAGGTAACTATAGATTCAGGATCGGGTTGTTGTTTTGGTGTTGTTTCTGCAATTGATTCTGCAGAGGCTGTTCTCCATAAGGGCAATCATTTATATTGTTTGGGAGACATTGTTCACAATAATAAAGAACTTGAAAGACTAAGCAGCAAAGGTCTTGAATATATTGATTATGAAACATACAAAAACCTTCGGGATACAACTGTTTTAATTCGTGCTCATGGTGAACCTCCCCTTACCTACAAAATTGCTCTTGATAACAACATTACTCTAATCGACGCATCCTGTCCTGTTGTGCTCAGACTGCAGGCAAATATCAGAAAATCATGGGATACACTTTCCCCAATGGGGGGACAAGTGGTGATTTTTGGAAGAAAAGGCCATGCAGAGGTCATTGGATTGCTTGGTCAAACCTTTGATAACGCAATTATTGTTAGCGACATTGATGATCTTATCCAGATTGATTACAACAAACCTGTTCATCTTTTTGCACAAACAACACAAAACGAACAGGCCTATGCAGAAATTGCATTACGAATTAAAGAAAGAATGGAATCAGAAACTCTTGAATTCAGAGTGCACCAAACAATATGCAGACTTGTGGCCAACAGAGCAACTGAACTTGGAGTTTTTGCACTTAAGCATGATATTATACTTTTTGTAAGCGACCCAAAAAGCAGCAACGGCAAATATCTTTTTAACATTTGTAAAAACCATAATCCAAGATCATATTTTATCAGTAGTAAAGAAGATATTATTGATGATATGCTTACAAATGCAAAAAGTGCAGGAATTTGTGGAGCCACATCAACACCATTATGGCTTATGAAAGAAATTGCAGAAAGTATTCAGTCTTAAACTATTTTTTTCCGGAAGCAGCAAACTGTTGTTCCAAAAATGCAGTAAACTCAATAATTTTTTCAAAAGAATGCAGTTGCCCTTCCATGGCCAATGAAATTTTTCCTGTTTGTTCGGATACAATAACAACAACTGCATCCGAAACTTCTGAAATTCCAACAGCAGCCCGATGTCTCAATCCCGCACCTTCCGGAAGATTTTCTTTTTCTGTTACAGGAAGAATGCACTTTGCAGCAACAATTCTGTTTTCTGAAATAATAACTGCTCCATCATGCAATGGAGAATTTTTAAAAAAAAGATTTTCAAGAAGTTGTTCTGAAATAAAAGCATCTAGCTTGACTCCGTTAAGCACAATGTCTTCCATTTCGTTTTTTCTTGTCAAAACTATCAATGCACCAGTATTAGAAGCTGACAAATATTTTGCTGCTTTCACAACAGGAGTCAAATCAAGAACTGTGTCCTGCAAAATACTAAATCTCCAAAACAAAAAACGTCGACGGGTTTTATTGATAAATCTTGGATTACCCAGCAATAACAAAAATTTTCTTATCTCCTGCTGAAAAACAATAATGATGGCAATCACCCCAACACTGATAAACTGTCCCAAAATCTCTCCCAACATTGGCATTCCAAGATAAATTACCAGTTTCCATATAAGATACACAGCAATAATTCCAATGAAAATATTAATCCCCGCAGTTCCTTTAATAAAATTATACAGTTCATATAATAAATATAAAACAAGTAAAATGTCAATAACCCTGATTATTGTTATTCCTGAAAAGTATTCCACAATTGGTTGAAAAAACGCACTATCCATTTACTTTTTTTTTGCAAAATTAACTGTTTTCCACTGAACCCGCAGCCATAAATGGAAAAATTACCTCAAACCTGCAGCCTTTTGTTGTTATGAGTGACATTTCGCCTTCGAGCTGTTCTTCTGACAATATTTTAACCAGATTCAACCCGAGAGATTCTTCTGTTTCCGCAATTTGCCCTGTATCAAAGCCTTTGCCATTATCAAAAACTGTAAGTACAGCTTTTTCTTCATCATAATTGAAATGAACATGAAACTCAGGATATTCTGTGTCATCATAGGCATATTTCAGAGCATTTGTGCACAACTCATTTATTATCAAACCACATGGAATTGCAACATCCATATTCATCTTGCATGGCTTAATATTTGTCACAAACTTCACGTTGACATTTGTCCGGTGAACATCAAACAAATTGACAAGAATTTTCTTTACATATTCTTTAAAATCCACCTCATGCAAGTTTCCACCCAAATATAAATCTTCATGCACCAGACTAATGGTTTTGATTTTCATTTGAAGGTCATTCAGGAAAAAAATAATTTGTTGATCCGAGATTTTAGCCAGATTCATTCTGATTAATGATAAAATTACCTGCATATTGTTTTTTATGCGATGATGAATCTCTTTAATAAAAAATTCCTTTTCCCTCAGTGAAGCTTTGATTTGTTCTTCATAAGCCTTTCTTTGGGTCATGTCACGGGCTATACCAAATATTTCAATTGGTTTTCCATCCTTTTTACGCAAAAAACTATTGATTTCGAGAATCATTTTCTCACCTTTTTTTGTATAAGTGGTTATTTCATACTTTGACCTTTCACTTCCTCCTTTGAGTTTTTCCTGAATATTTTCAACAGCTTTTTTATATGATTCCTCACTGATAAATCTCTTCATGTTTCTTTCATGAATTGGTAATTTGTCAAATTCAAATCCCAGCCATTGTTCTGCAATGGGGTTGACAGATGTGAAATTTCCTTCAAGATCCAGTGTGTAAATCAAATCATTTGTTTTTTCAATAATATCCTTATAGCGGTATTGTATTTCTTCCAATTGCCTGTGTGTTTTGGATTTTTCTGTGATATCCTCAACCATAACATGAGCATATTGTTCTGATTGGTTCTGAAAGTGAAATG
The DNA here is from genome assembly GCA_964526285.1 of uncultured Bacteroidales bacterium. Taxonomy (GTDB): domain Bacteria; phylum Bacteroidota; class Bacteroidia; order Bacteroidales; family DTU049; genus CAYMAZ01. Next base: position 15,477 of record CAZGIW010000013.1, read on the forward strand.
GGACACATTGAACAGCCATAGTCTTTTCATTATCCTCAAACTCAAGCACCCCTTCCTGCTTTGTTTCTGTAGAAAACATAGCATCTATCAGTTGCTGAAGTCCATCTCCCTTAAATCCGGAAATCATACTACATGATGCTAACTCTGTTCCTGTGAAAAAAAATGACCTGAACAATTGATTACAGTCCAGAATGTGTCCGGCCTTGTCAACAATGGCAATACCCAAAGGTGAATTATCAAACAGTTGCCTGTATTTTTGTTCATTTTCTTCAAGCAACTTCTGAAACATTTTTCTTTCCGAAATATCAATCATTGAACCCACTATTCTTTCTTCGCCACTATTTTCATCTTTTATTAAAGATGCAGTCATCAATGTTGTTAACACATGACCATCAAGATGAACCATTTCCAGTTCAAAATCTTTAACCTGTCTGTAATCCACGAATTGCTTCAATATTTTTGTTCTTACAGATTTATCAGCATAAAAATCAACCACATTTTTTCCAATCAAATCTTCGCGTTTGTAACCGGAATACTTTAAAATAGAAGGAGACATTTCGATGATGGTTCCGTCGGGTTTTGTTTCAAAATAAACATCCTGAATGTTGTTAAAAATTGTCATGTACTTCCTGCTCTGCTCATCCAATAATCTGGTCATCTGTTGCAAATCTGTCAGTTCTTCAAACATCAGAATATAATGTGTGGGTTCTGCATATTCTGATTTTACGGGGAAAATAATACATCTGCATTCAATAGTTTTGTGAATAATATCAGGAAAATATTGAATAGAATCATATTGAAAAAAAAATTCCTTTGCCTTTGGGTTTTTAAATGTAGTGTTGGGATTTACAAAATCATTTTTTGAAATTTTAAGAAATTCATCAAACACTGCCAAGCCTTTTGGTAATTTTGTTCCGAACATTTTTTCAGAGGCAGAATTCGACATCACCAGTTTTCCTTCACTGTCTGCAACAAGTACACAAAAGGGACTGTTTTCAACCAAAGCTTCAAGATACTTCCCAAATGCAGCAAAAACTGGCTCTGATATAGCTCCTTTCTGAACAAGCTGCAAAAAATCACTGCGAATTTCTTCCGGAACTTTGTCCATCAGTTTGTTAAACTGTGAAATATATGATGATAATGTTTTATCCATAATGTCTATGTATTGATTCTGTAAAAATATGAAGTATTCTTTTATTCTGATACAAAAAGTAATACAAAATTTTTATAAATTTGCAAAAAACAACAAATGCATTTTGAGTTTTTACAGTCATTGGTAATCATTTTCGGAGTTTCTGCTTTTGTAGTTTTTGTCCTCAACAGGCTGAAAATTCCTTCTCTTGTGGGTTTTCTCGTTGCCGGAATTATCATTGGACCACATGCACTGGGATGGATAAAAGAACTAAAAGAAATTGAAATTTTTGCAGAAGTAGGGGTAATATTATTATTATTTACTCTGGGCATGGAGTTTTCTCTGAAAAAATTGCTAAAAATGAAGCGTATTGTTTTTGGTGCCGGATCATTTCAGGTGCTTGCTACAGTTTTAATATCATTCCTTGTTACATTTCTGATCATCCAGCAACCATTTGAAAATGCTGTTTTCTGGGGATTACTCATATCTTTAAGCAGTACGGCCATTGTTATAAAATTAATTGCTGATAGAAATGAAACCTCCACCCCTCAGGGCAGGGCCATGATTGGTATAGTATTGTTTCAGGATTTAAGCGTTGTGCTCTTTATTATTTTGGTTCCTCTTCTGGGAGGCAGTGTTGTTTTTTCATTCACTGAAACACTGATTGTTCTTTTAAAAGTAGCTGTTATTATCACATTTGTCATTGCCGGCTCAAGATGGGTTGTACCCTTTCTTTTTGATCAGGTTGTCAAAACCAAAAGTAGAGAATTGTTTATAATTAGCATCATATTGTTTTGTATAGGAACAGCTATGTTTACGAGTGTTTTGGGGCTTTCATTATCGCTGGGTGCATTTGTTGCAGGCATGATGTTGTCAGAGTCAGATTATGCCTATCAGGCCATGTCTGACGTGGTTCCTTTTAAAGAGAGTTTTATGGGCCTGTTCTTTGTATCAGTTGGCATGTTACTCAATTTATCATTTGCAGGTGACAATTTTGTTACCATCATTGTTTTCTTTGTTGCTTTAGTCATAGTTAAAGCTATCATCGGATACTTTGCTGTAAAAATTGCCGGTTTTACGTCCAGAACATCTATTATCGCTGGTTTTGGGATAGCTCAAATCGGTGAATTTTCATTTGTGCTCGCACTTGAAGGAAGAATTTACGGGCTTATTGGAGAAGAACATTACCAGGTTTTTATTGCAACATCAATTCTTTCAATGCTTGCAACACCTTTTGTTCACAGACTTACGTATCCGGCATCAGCTTGGTTCATAAAAAAATTCAATCCCGGCAACTATAAAACACATCAGATTCAATTTTTTTCAAAAGATTTTCTTTCAAGAGATTCAAAAAGCAATCATGTTATTATTGCCGGATTTGGATTCAATGGACGCAATCTTGCCAATATCCTCAAACAAGCTGATATCCCATACACAATTATTGAAATGGATATGAACCTTGTTAAAAGATATAAGGCACAAAAGGAACCCATTTATTACGGTGATGCCACATCAGTTGATGTTTTGGATCATTTGGGTCTCAAAAAAGCAAAAATGCTTGTTGTTACTGTTTCAGATCCTATCACTCAACGAATTATTATTAGCAATGCCAGAAATCTGAGCAAATGTCTTCACATCATTATACGTACACGCCATGTAAAATCTGTTGAAGAACTGAAAAACCTTGGAGCAAATGATGTTATACCCGAAGAATTTGAAACATCGCTTGAAATCTTTCACAGAGTTTTTCTCTATTACAATATGCCCCCTGAAACCATTGAAAACACTCTTGAAAGCATCAGACAAAACAATTATTCACTGCTCAGAGATGCAAGCCAGGACAAAATGACTCTGCTTGGAAAACTACAGTGTATACCAGAATTGGACATACGCTCCTTAAAAATTAAACATTCATCTGTTTTGATTGGAAAAACCATACGTGAACTTGATGTGAGAAACAAAACTGGTGTCACTGTTTTGGCAATCAGAAGGCAAAACGAACTTCTTACAACACCAAACCTTGAAATTCCGCTTCAGGAAAACGATATAATTCTTTTTACAGGCAGCAATGAGAGTATTTCAAAAGCAATTGGGTTCTTTCAGGATTGAAAAAAATCCAACAGTGCATTTTTATTATAAATTGCCCACTACTCTTCTTTTGGTTTGCGTGGATTTGTTTTGGCAACCGGTTTCTGAACAGATGCTTTTGTAACTTTTTTCTCCAATTCAACCTGCTGCTTTTTCAAAAGTTCAACCTGCTTTTCTGTTTCTTTTACAAGTTTTTCCAATCCTGCTGAAACACCTGCTAGTTGCTTTCCAAGAACGGTAACATCTTTTTCAGTGGCAGATAATTTATTCGCTACATTATCTGCACTTTTTCCAACAACAGCAATGCTTTTTTCAGTTGATTCAGCAATATTGCCCAATTCTGAACTGAATGTCTCCCGAAAATCAATAATCAACTGCTTTGATTTCTCCTGTTCTTTCCGGATTTCATCACATGCTGTATCCACTTTTGAAACCAGATGTTTATGGTTGGCATCAATTGAATTCTGAGTTTCAACTTTCAAGTCATTAAGTCGTTTTTGCTGAAACAAATCAAAATCCTTAAACAGTTTTGAATAATAAAGATAAACAAACACCAGTCCCATAAGACTTAAAAACAACAACACATAGATAACAATGAAGTGGATTTTTTGCCTTTTCATTGTTCTTTCTCCCAATTTCTTTTGTTGCTCAAGCTCTTTTTGCAATCTGGAAATTTCGCTTTGGCTGGCCATTTCAAACTGTTGCATCTGTTCGTCCATTTCGGCCATATTGCTTTCAAGATATACTTCGTATTCTGAAAACTTCACTTCCATTTTTTCTTCAAAAGAAGCTTGTGTCCTGCGGAGTTGCTCAACAAGCCATGAATTGTCCTGAACTGACTTTTCAAGCTGCTGGATTTTCTTATTCATGTCTTCCTGATTCCTTGCTGCAGAAGGATCATTTGTCTGAGCAATCAATGAGGTGACAAAAATAACACTTGTCAAAAAAAATACAATTTTTTTCATAGGCTTTATTTATTTAGCTTTTCAGCCCATATACCAGCATTGAATGCATCATACAAACTAAAAAAAGCTGTTTTTGACAGAAATTTGCTGTAAATATACAACAATTTATCACAGAAATCAAATTTTTGTTGATTTTTTAAGAATTTTTTTTCAATGGTCAAAAATATCAGGCCAAATCTGTGGTCTTAATATCTTCTGATAATGCTTCTTCCTGAACAGCTTCACCATCAGCTTCATCAATATCATAGCGAAGATTGTCAATGATGAATTCCTGACGTTCAGGTGTATTTTTTCCCATATAAAAAGTAAGCATATCTTTGATGGAATATTCTTTTTTCAAAATCACAGGTTCAAGTCTTATTGAACTGCCAATAAAATGCTTGAATTCGTCGGGGGAAATTTCTCCAAGTCCTTTAAATCTTGTAATTTCAGGATTTTTGCCCAATGAACCAATGGCTTTGCGTTTTTCATCAGAATTATAGCAATATATTGTTTTTTGGCGATTTCTCACTCTGAACAAAGGCGTTTGAAGAATATACAAATGGCCTGCCCTCACCAAATCAGGAAAAAACTGAAGAAAGAATGTGAGTAGCAAAAGGCGGATGTGCATGCCGTCAACATCAGCATCAGTGGCAATCACCACATTATTATATCGCAAATTCTCAATGCCGTCTTCAATATTCAATGCTGCCTGAAGTAAGTTAAACTCTTCGTTTTCATACACCAGCTTTTTTGTTTGTCCGAATGAATTGAGAGGTTTCCCTTTCAGACTGAACACTGCCTGTGTATTCACATCTCTGGATTTGGTAATTGAACCGCTGGCTGAATCTCCCTCGGTTATAAAAATTGTTGTCTCCAGTTTTCTGTCGTTATTGTGGTCAGACAGATGAACCCTACAGTCACGAAGCTTTTTATTGTGCAAACTCACTTTTTTTACACTTTCTCTGGACAATTTTTTAATATTGGCCATCTCCTTACGTTCCTTTTCATTTTGAAGGATTTTCATAAGAAGTGCTTCGCTCACATCAGAATTCATGTGCAAATAATTGTCAAGATGTTTTTTAACAATCTCGTGAATATAATTCCTCACAGTTCGCCCGTTGGGTTCCATATGCTGTGAACCAAGCTTGGTTTTGGTCTGTGACTCAAAAACAGGCTCATGTACCTTGATACTTAAGGCAGCTGTAATGGATGATCTTATATCTGATGGTTCATAGTCCTTTTTGTAAAACTCTCTCACAGTTTTCACCATAGCTTCTTTAAATGCAGCCACATGGGTTCCGCCCTGTGATGTATATTGTCCGTTTACAAATGAATAGTAATCTTCTCCGTACTGATTGCCAATATGTGTAATTGCAAACTCAAAATCCTTATCCTCAATATGTATAATCGGATAAAGCGGATTGCCTGAAATATTATGTTCAAGCAGATCAAAAAGTCCTCTCTGTGACTGAAAAGTTTGCCCGTTGAAAATCATCTTCAGGTTTCTGTTCAGAAACGCATAGTTCCACAATTGTTTTTCCACATATTCATCCAGATACTGATAATCGCCAAAAATTTCAGGATCTGGGGTAAACCACACAGCTGTACCATTGGGCTTGCTGGTCGTTTCTTTGGAAGAATTAATCAATTCGCCACCTTCTCCAAACTCGGCCACAACGGCTTCACCGTCTCTGAATGACTGAATTTTGAAGCTGTTTGCAAGTGCATTTACAGCTTTAACACCAACACCATTAAGCCCTACAGTTCTTTTAAACGCTTCGGAATCATATTTTGCTCCGGTATTCATTTTTGAAACCACATCCACCACACTGCCCAATGGGATTCCACGACCATAATCACGCACCATCACTGATTTGTTGTCAGTAATCTGTATTTCAATTTTGCGGCCAAAGCCCATGATGTATTCGTCAATGCTGTTATCAATCACCTCTTTCAGCAACACATAAATGCCGTCATCACGCGATGAACCGTCGCCCAGTTTCCCGATGTACATTCCGGGGCGCAGTCTGATGTGCTTGTTCCACTCAAGCGTCTGAATACTGGCCTCACTGTAATTAAGGTTTCCGTTGCCGTTCTCTTTCTCATTATTTTCCATAGCGTGCAAAGATAATGATAATGATACATTCATGCATCATGCAAATAAAAAAAAATCAACAAATTTATTAACAAATAGGGAGTTAAGTTTTAGTCTCTTTTGTTTATGTTGGATAAAAATAATTAGTTTTTTATGATTTTTCCTACTTTATAAATTTGTTCATTATCACTTAACATAAACGTATAGGTTCCCTTAGGGAACATTTCTGTGTTGATTTCAATAGATTTGAGAAATGTTTTTTCTATAATATGTTGTCCCATATAGTTATAAACAGTAATTGTCATAGGTGTGTCAATTTCAGTATCACATTTAAGAAAATCATTAAAAGGATTTGGATATAAAATAAAGAAATTGTCCGAAGCAGTATATGAATTAATATTAACATAGCCACAAATATTGGTGACAATAGTTGGAGGATTGCTTTCGTATGTTGTAATATTTGAAAATGAAATATTTGCATTGACTGAAGAACAACCTGATTGGACTATGGTGGAAGTATTTAAGGCAACAATCGAAGGGTCTGTCTCGTGACATGTATGAGTATTACCTAATGAATCAGTTTTGACAAAGAAAATGTCAGATTGACCTGCTCCAAAGCTATTTGTTCTTCCTATAATGAAATATCCACCATGAGGAATTGGGGTAACAAAATTTCCGTATTCTTCATGAATTCCACCAATTTTCTTTGCCCAAAGAACTTCGCCGTCTGGATCAGTTTTTACTAAATTAATTCGGTATTGAGGCGAAGTTGCTACCATAATATATGACTTATCTGGATTTTGTTTAACATCTTTTCCAAAATACATGACGTATTTTTTTGTCCACAATGTATCACCAGCATTATCAGTTTTAACCAAATATGAATATTGTCCTTTTACACCGATGGCAATATACCCACTATCAGAAGTTTCCTGAACAGAATAAAAATAATCACTATAAGTGTTCCCATATGTTCTTGACCATTGAACGTTGCCTAATGAATCAGTTTTAATAAGGTAAGCATCATAATTACCTGCTCCATACCCCAATGTATAACCTGCAACAATAAAACCATAATCTGATGTTTGTTTTACAGAATAGGCCCTATCTTCATATGTATTGCTTCCTAGTGATTTTGACCATAAAACATTTCCTGAGTCTGAAACTTTTATAAGAATAATACTGGTATTAGTAGTTCCTCCATATCCTGTTGCAATATATCCCCCATCATGCGTTTTATCAATAGAATAGAAAACATTTACTCCTGTTGCATTTTTTGCCCACATTATAGTTCCATTCATGTCAGTTTTTAGCAAAAATCCGTTGTATGCTCCATGCCCCTGACTACCAGCAATTAAAAAACCGTAATCATCTGTTTCGATAATTGAATACCCAATGGTTGCTCCGCTTTGTCCATAACTTTTTGTCCAGACAGTATCTCCAAATTCATTGCATTTAACTAGGTATATATTTTGTATGTCTGTTACAAAACTGAGACTGGAGCCACAAATAATATACCCACCGTCATAAGTTAAGCATCCGCTATATCCAATTTCTTGATGAAAACCGCCAAATGCATTATGAAAAACAATTTGAGCATAATTACAAACTCCTGTAAATGAAATAAAAATTAATAATAAAAGCCTTGTACAATAATTTTTCATAACATAAATTTTATGTGATTAAATAATGCTGCTTCTGTCTATATTAAATAAGTTTTTTTATGTTTTTTGTTATCTTAAATCATTAAATAATAAGAATAAACAAGGCTGTATTCTTAATAATGCAAAGTTAGTAATAAAATTCAACAGTAAAACTAAAAAAAATGATACTCAAAAACACTACAACCCCCCATACTCCGGAATCTCTCCGGCAAACACCACCTCTTTGCCTGAAATATCAGCCGCAATGTGCTGAATGCCGTTGGTGAGAAACAGCCATTTTGCCTGCAAAGGCTTGTTGTACATGCATGCCTGATAAAACACGTTTTCGTCAATTTCAACTGTGGGAGCTTTGCATTCAATAATCACAAATGGTTGCCCTTTATCATCAAAAACTACGGCATCTGTCCGTTTTGAAATATTGTTGTATTTTACCTGAAACTCAACCCCAATGCGACCACCGGAATAGCCAAGATGAGATATAAGATAATTGAGAAACCATTGCCTCACCCATTCTTCAGGAGTCAGTTTGACCCATTTTCTTCTGAATGGATCAAAAATTTCATTCACCGATTCAGTTTGTCTGAGTTTGGGGCTGAAAGCGGGCAAATTAAGCTCAGGCAATTGTAGTTTCATATTTCACCTCCCGGCAAGGATATTTTCTTTATTTTTGCAAAAGTTTGCTACTTGCAAAAGTAATTGAATTCCTGAAATTAAATTCCATGGCCAATGAAAACAAAAGATGAAATTGTGAAAAACTGGTTACCAAGATACACCGGTGTCCCTCTTGAAGAAATTTCGCAACATATTTTACTTGTAAATTTCAATCAGTATCTTGAATTGTTCTCACGCCTTCACAATAATGCTGAAATCAAAGGAACCGACAAAGCAATGCCCAATGTTAGTGCCGACGGAATTACAATTATCAACTTTGGAATGGGAAGTGCCAATGCTGCATCTATAATGGATTTGCTGTCGGCCATTGACCCAAAAGCAGTGTTGTTTCTTGGCAAATGCGGAGGGTTGAAACATATTAATAAACTTGGAGATTTGGTTTTGCCCATTGCTGCCATCAGAGGCGAAGGAACATCAAACGATTATTTTCCTCCCGAAGTGCCAGCACTGCCGGCATTTAATATGCAACGCGCTGTTTCAACAACAATTCGTGATTTTGACAGAGACTACTGGACAGGAACAGTTTTTACAACAAACCGGAGAGTGTGGGAACATGATGAAGATTTCAAAGAATATCTGAAAAAAATCAGATGTATGGGGATTGATATGGAAACGGCTACGTTGTTCACTGTTGGTTTTAAAAATCACATCCCCACGGGAGCACTATTGCTTGTAAGTGACCAGCCCATGCTTGCCGAAGGAGTGAAAACTGAAGAAAGCGACAAAAAAGTCAATGCTCTGTTTGTTGAAGACCACCTGAAAATTGGTATCAAAGCACTGCAAATCATTAAAAACAAAGGCCGTTCGGTGAAACATCTTAAATTTGAAGGACGGTTTTAAGCACACTGATTCATGGAAGCAACATTTAAAAATATTCTCGGCGACCTGAAAAAAAAGATTTATCATCCGGTATATTTGCTGGCAGGAGAAGAACCGTATTTTATTGACCTGATTTCTGACACTATTGAAGAAACAATTCTCACTCCCGAAGAAAAAGAGTTTAATCTTGCAGTACTTTACGGACGTGATCTTGATATCCCCACTGTGCTGGATTATGCCAAGCGCTATCCCATGATGTCAAATTATCAGGTGGTAATAATTAAGGAAGCACAAAGTTTGCAGGGTATTGACAAAATATCTGCTTACATTGATAATCCTGTTCCTTCAACCTTACTTGTTTTATGTTACAAAGGTAAAATTGACAAGAGAAAATCTCTTTATAAAAGCATTCAGAAAAAAGGAATTTATCTGGATTCAAAAAAAATCAGCATCAACAAAACTCCCGAATGGATTAATGAATATATGCAAAGTCTTGGATATACTATTACTCACAAAGCAACCATGCTTATCACAGAATTTGTTGGCAATGATATCAGCAAAATCAGCAACGAAGTGAGTAAACTCACAATAAATATTCCCCCCGGGACGCAGATTACAGATCAACATGTTGAAAATAACATAGGAATCAGCAAAGAATATAATATCTTTGAGCTGAACAATGCACTTGCAGAAAAGGATATATATAAAGCGAACAAAATTGCATTTCAACTTGCATCATCAAAAGAAGGAAATCCAATTTTTCCGGCCATTCCAATACTTTTTAGTTTCTTTACAAAAGTCATGATCTATCAGGAAAATGCATCCAAAAGTGATCCCAAAGAACTTGCTTCAATTGTTGGTTGTCAGCCATTCCTGTTAAATCAGTACAAAAACACTGCAAGACTTTATAGCAGGGATAAGCTTATACGCGTCATAGGATATCTGAGAGAATATGACCTTCGAAGCAAAGGGGTGAATGACACAGGAACTGACGGAGGTGAGCTTTTGAAAGAACTGATTTTTAAAATATTACACTAAATAAAAAACAATGAATGACTATCCAAGAAGAAAGAAAAGAGAAGCTGTTGTAATCCGCAATTTGCTTATTACTGATGGAGGAGCAGAGGGAAAGGCCATTGCAAAACATAACGGGATGGTTATTTTCATTCCCTATGGAGCTCCTGGCGATTCGGTTGATGTGGAAATCACCTATAAGAAACAAAAATATTCAGAAGCAAAAATAATATCAATCAATTCACCTTCTCCTTTCAGGGAAAAACCTTTTTGCAATCATTTCGGAATATGCGGCGGGTGCAAATGGCAGCACATTACTTACCAGCAACAAATGAGTATTAAACAAAAACATGTAAAAGATCATCTGGAGCGCATTGCAAAAGTGGAAAACCCCAACATTATGCCCATAATAGAATCTCATAAATTGCAGTTTTACAGAAATAAACTTGAATTTACATTTGGAGACAGAAGATGGTTAAGCCTTGAAGAAGTGAAAAGCGACACACAATTTGATCAGAGATCTCTTGGGTTTCATATTCCCGGACGTTTTGATAAAATTATCAATGTGGAAGAATGTTTTTTACAACCTGCACCATCAAATGCTATTCGAAATGCAGTTTTTACATTTGTAAAAGAAGAGAACATTGAGTTTTTTAATCTGAAAGATAAGACCGGATTTGCCAGAAATCTCATAATCAGAAATAACAGCAAAGGCGAATTTATGGTCATTTGGGTTGTTTCAGCTGAGAATCAGGAGTATTTTGATAAATTTACCAAACTCATCACAACTTCTTTTCCTCAGGTGGTTTCGGTATATGTTGCCATCAACAACAAGCTGAATGACTCACTGGAAGGTGTTCCATTTCTTCATGTTTACGGAGAAGAATACCTCAGTGAAGAGATGAACGACCTGCATTTTCAGATAGCTCCTTCTTCGTTTTTTCAGACCAACACACACCAGGCACTAAAGTTATACAAAGCTGCTTTGGATATGGCCAATCCTGATGGCACTGAGCTCATGTATGACCTGTACACGGGCACAGCAACAATTGCTTCATTTTTTTCAAAAAGAGTAAAGAAAATAATTGGCATAGAGTATTCAGAATCAGCCATTGAAGATGGAAGAAAAAATCTGAAATTGAATGAAATTGAAAATGTAGAGTTATATCATGGAGACATGGCAAAGGTGTTTAGTTTTCAATGGGCAAAGAGAAAAGGCTTTCCAGATCTTATCGTAACTGATCCACCTAGGGCAGGCATGCATCCTTCAGTTGTATCAACAATTTTGGAACTAAAACCGGCAAAGATTGTGTATATCAGTTGCAATCCTTCAACACAAGCCAGAGACATAGCAGAAATGACCAATGATTATGATGTGATAAAAGTACAGCCTGTTGACATGTTTCCGCAAACCCATCATGTGGAGAATATTGTGTTATTGCATAAAAAAAAGCGACTTTAGCTCCTCCTTCATTCACCTTTGGTGAATTTCGAAGGATGAAAGAGGTAGCGACTTTAGCGAGGTAGGCGACTTTAGCGAGGTAGGCGACTTTAGCGAGGTAGGCGACTTAAGCGAAGTAGGCGACTTTAGCGAGGTAGGCGACTTTAGCGAGGTAGGCGACTTAAGCGAGGTAGGCGACTTAAGCTCCTCCTTCATTCACCTTTGGTGAATTCCGAAGGACAAAGACGGTGGATAATAGATTTTTGCGACTTCAACATTGCTTGCCTATTTCTTCAAAATCCTCACTTCTGTTCTTCGGTTCATTTGTCTGCCTTCATCTGTATCATTGGATGCCACTGGTTTGGTATCGCCATATCCTACAGCAGTAATACGGTTTGTTGCAATTCCTTTCCGGATGAGATATTGTCTCACTGATTCGGCTCTGTCCTTTGAAAGCTTCATATTGGCATCTTTGCCTCCCACATTGTCTGTATGTCCTGAAATTTCAATTTCCATTCCGGGTTCAGCTTTGAGCAGTGCCACCAGTTCATCAAGTGCCGGATATGATTCGGGTTTGAGAACACTTTTTCCGAATTCGAAATACACATTTTCAAGTGTAAAAACACGAGATGGTTCATATGTAATTTCAACTGTATAAGTAAAGAATCCAGATTCATCGGGGACTTCAAGCAAGGCATAATCTTTTATGGTGAACAAATCCTTGTATGAAACTTCATACACATCCTTTTTTGGGAGGAGCAAAAGGGCAGAACCTTTTTCATTTGTTTGAACTGAATATGTTTGTTGTGTTCTGCGTCCAAAAAAACTGACTGTTTCACCCTGAAGCGGTGTGTTTTTATTGTCAGCAACATACACCTCAACAAGGACTTCCATTTCTGTTGGCTGAAGTTCCTGAGCATAAACACCTGCAAACATCAACAAACAAACACTAACCAGATAAAGACTTTTCATAACGTATCAATCAATTGCTTACACATTTAAATAAACGTATCAGAATATGGATTATTACATATGAGAAAAGAAAGAAAAGATAAATCAGAAATTATTTTTTTTTACTTCAAATAGCTTATCAACCTTTTCTTTATACTTCTGAATAATAAAATTTCTTTTGAGCTTCAGTGTTGGTGTAAGTTCTCCGCTTTGTGTTGTCCATGATTCTTTAAGTAGTTCAAATCTCACAATCTGCTCCCATTCTCCAAAATTTCTGTTTAGGTTTTCAATTTCCCTTTGAAATTTTTTAATTATCACCTGGTTTTGGATAATCTCTTCATCAGACGGATACTCAATTTCTTTTACTTCGCAGTATGACTTAACATGATCGAACTTAGGAACAATAAGAGCAGCAGCAAATTTCTGATTTTCTCCCAGCACAATAATCTGTTCTATAAAAGGAGATTCCTTCATTTTATTTTCAATTACTTGTGGAGCCACATATTTTCCAGAAGACGTTTTGAAGATTTCTTTCTTACGGTCTGTAATCTTAAGTTGGCCTTCAGGTTCAATTCTTCCAATATCACCTGTTTTAAACCATCCTTCATTTGATATTACTTCTTTGGTCATTTCGGGTTCTTTGTAATATCCTTTCATAACATGAGGACCTTTTGTAAGAATTTCGCCATCATCAGCAATTTTCACCAGTACATTTGCAAGAGGAGGACCAACAGTACCGAATCTGATTCCATTCTTCTCAAAACGGTTGACAGCTATAACCGGAGAAGTTTCGGTGAGTCCGTATCCTTCAAGCACTCTGAACCCTGCTGCCCAAAACACCCGTGACAGTCGTTCCTGCAATGCTGCCCCTCCAGACACAATGATGTCAAGGTGACCTCCAAGCGCTTTGTGCCATTTTTTAAACACCAACTTCCGCGCAAAAAACAGTTGCAGCTGATACCATAGGCTATTTCCATCATCTTTGTATTTAAGTCCCAAATTGACTGCCCAAAAAAATATATTTTTGACAGGAAATTTTAATTTTCTGCCTTTCAGCATAATTTTATCAAATATGCTTTCAAGCAGGCGCGGAACAGTTGTAATAATATGAGGTTTCACTTCGCTCATAAAATCAGAAATATGGGCAACATTTTCTACATAATAAATAGAATACCCATTATACTGATACATATAGTTCATCATACGTTCATACACATGGCACATTGGCAGAAAGCTCAGAACACGCTGATGTATGTGAGGAGGAATTTTGTGCGTTTCAGCAACATTACTCATGATGTTGACATGTGAAAGCATGACCCCTTTTGGATTTCCTGTTGTTCCAGAAGTATAAATAATTGTTGCAACATCATCAGGCTGAATAGCTGAAGAGACTGTTTCAACTTGTTGACGAGCAGGATTTTGTTTTCCAACTTCAATCAATTCACCCACATATTTGCTTCCATTGATATTTTTAAAGGTGTAGATATCAATTATTTCTGGAATATCATCAACAATAGGTTTGATTTTATCATACAATTCCTTTCCGGCAGTAAACACAAGTTTGGCCTCAGAATGACTTAGGATATAACGATAATCATTCTCACTGATTGTTGGATAAACCGGAACATGAACTGCGCCACAAAGCATGATTCCCATATCAATAAAATTCCATTCGGGACGATTGTTGGTAATTGTTACAACCTTATCTCCCTGCTTAATTCCAAGATGCAATAAAGCATAAGCAACAGAATATGCATTTTCATAATATTCATCACTATTATAGTATTTCCATTCTCCCTCTTCCTTGCCGGCAAACACAATTTCCTGAAACCCCCTGCTGCGAATTCTTTCGATAATATCAAATAAACGATTTACTTCCATGATAATCTATTTAAAACAAAATTAATAATAAATCAAATCGACTTTAAAAATCAGAATGTTAAATCTTTTTGTTAAATAATCCTGCAGCTGCCTGATCGGTGGGCATAACAAGCACGTCATTTATGTTCACATGTGAAGGCCTCTGAGCACAAAACAGCACTACCTCAGCTATGTCATCAGGTGTGAGTGGGGTGTATCCTTTATATACTGTATTTGCCTGTTGAGCATCTCCCTTAAATCTCACAATGCTAAATTCAGTTTCGGCTGCACCTGGAGCTACTTGTGTAACACGTATTCCATATGGGAGCAGATCAATACGCATAGCCTGGGTCAGTGCATCCACAGCATGTTTGGTTGCACAATACACATTACCTTTTGGGTACACCTCACGTCCGGCAATGCTTCCAATATTGATTATATGTCCGTTTTGATTCTCTTTCATAATTGGAATAATCGCCTGACTTACCCACAAAACACCCTTTATATTGGTATCAATCATGATGTTCCAGTCTTCACTGCTTCCTTCGTCAATTGTATTCATTCCCATCGCCAACCCTGCATTGTTAATGAGCACGGTAATATTTCTGAAGTCTGGGGGAATGGACTGCAGGGCATTGCTAACTGCTAGCTCATCACGCACATCAAGTTCAAGAGGATGGCATAGCACCTGATAAGTGTCAGTCAATTGTTCACACAGGCGAATTATTTTTTCTTTACGACGGGCAGCGGCAATGATCTGGAATCCGGCTTCTGCAAACATTTGTGCACAGGACATTCCTATTCCACTGCTTGCTCCTGTAATAAAAACAGATTTTTTCATGTTGACATATTTTTAAAAAAGAATGGTAATTTTTTTTTAATTAGTTCACTATCTGTCAATGAAATCAGTGCGGCAAGCAGAAAGGGATAGGCAACAATTTTATATCTGACAACAGCTCCCAATACTGGTGTTGCCAACCCAATAAGACTAAAAAAGAAAAAGGCAAAAAACATGTTTGTCCAGAAAAGTTGATCCGGTTTAAAATTTTTATTTCTAAATAAAAAACAGAAGACTAAAAAAGCAACAAACAACAAATTTTCAATGGAAATAAAGAACATAAACAGATTGTCACTATCAAAAAAGAAGGGTCTGAAAAGCACTGTCAGCATTGCTCCAGGCAGTGCACACAACACACTAACAATGTTTGGTTCAAGCATTTTCACCTGAAGCATACTTCCTGCATCAATTGATTGTGCAAAATGCACAAAGTCATGTTGTTTTCTAACAAATGCCTCAAGAAATTTCATTGTTGGAAAAATATGATGAAAATTCCATAATAAAGCAATGTAAACAGCAAACACAATTGCATATTTAAAAAACGCAAACCTATTGGATGAAAGTTTTGTCCAGACAAAAGCAATCATAGCAGGAATTAAACAAAACAACACATAAATTTTCATTGACAACATAAAATATGTAAACACTGCTATCCACAACAAAAACATTGCTTTGAAAGGGCGTTGAGTGAGTTTTTTAAGAGAATACAAAAAACCTCCCAATGCAAATATTAAAAGAGCTTCCTTACTGATATTTGATGTCCAGAACACAAAAGACGGAAAAAACATCAAAAAGAAGAAGAGAATTTTATCTTTCACAGGATTATCTGACTTCAATGTTTTAAAAATCCAAATTGTTCCAATAAATCCCAGCATCATAAAAAAGAACATGTGGACATACACTGAACCAAATGAAAACAACATCAAAAAAGCATTGATACGAACCATTGTACGATTATCATTTCTTACAAAATAATCATAGGATTTATGCCATGTATTCATTCTGACATAATACTGTTCGTATATATTCTCTGACTTATCCTGAAACCCAGTCATCATTTTAAAATAATCTGCAGTATTTTCATCAGTGGCACTGTACATAATTTTTGCATCATCATAATAACGATACATATCTGTTTCTTCTCTGTTGGAATAGTAATAGGTATAAACAAGAAAAAACACAATAGCAGAAAGGACTTTCACTCCAAGAGCAATCAACATTGTTTGTTTGTTGATATATTGAAGCTTGAAAAACCCTGATTTTGCAACAATAAAAACAAATATTGCCAGATAAACAACTGCAACAACTATTTTCAATCTGATTTACTTTAAGTTCATAATGTTTTCAACCCACTGTCTTGCAGCAACAAAAGAAAGCATCCAGGGACTGACCGCATCATTTTTTCTATCGTCAGGATAAAATGCCCATTGCCATGGAAATATTGAACGTTCGATATGAGGCATCATTGCCAGGTGTCTTCCGTCGTCAGAACAGATTCCGGCAGCAGAATATTCAGATCCGTTTGGATTACCCGGAAACTCATCATAGGCGTAGAGCATGCTTATATTATAATGTTCTTCAAGATGAGGAAAACTAAATCTGCCTTCGCCATGTGCAATCCAAACACCCAGGCGACATCCTTCAAGAGGCTTCATCATCACAGATTCTGTTTCACCAACCAAAACACTTATGAAACCTGATTCAAATTTTCCACTTTCATTGTGAAGCATTTTTGGTTTCTTTTTATCCCGGGGGGTCACCAGACCCAATTCCATCATTAATTGACATCCGTTGCAAACACCCAGACTGAGGGTATCTTCCCGTTTGTAAAAATTTTCCAGAGCTGTTTTTGCCTTTTCATTATACAAAAAAGCGCCTGCCCATCCTTTAGCTGAACCAAGAACATCAGAGTTACTAAACCCACCAACAAAAACAATCATATTGACATCATCAAGTGTCTCTCTTCCTGATATCAAATCAGTCATATGAATATCTTTCACTTCAAAGCCTGCATGATATAAAGAAAATGCCATTTCGCGATCACCATTGACCCCTTTTTCTCTAATAATGGCAGCTCTTGCACTTTTTTCTAAAGATTTTCTGTTTTTTTTCAGCATAATATCAAATACCCCTTTGAAATCTACAGGAAAATGATATTGAAGCGGTTGAATTTTGAAGTTTTGTGCTCTTTGTTTTGCCAGAGCTGATCCACTTTGCAGCTTATCCATAAAATAAGAAGGGGCATACCATACTTCACGCCAGTAGTCAATGGGAAAAAACTCATACTGTACATTTTTTATGATTTTTACCACACGCTCAGGGATAATCCTTCCAATTACATGAAAATCAATATTTCTAAGGATTAATTCATCAATGACACGCTTGGAGTCATTGACCTGAATAAGCACTCCTGGATTTTCACTAAAGAGTATTTTAATAATATCCAGTTCAAAAACTGAAGATAAGTTAATGTCAAGACCCACATCAGGATTGGCAAAACACATTTCAAACAAAGAGGTTACAAGTCCGCCACCTCCAACATCATGTCCTGATAAAACATACCCTTCTTTAATAAAATGCTGAATAACATTGAATGATTTCACAAACTGTCTCACATCAGAAATTTGCGGAACTTGATTTCCCACGGCATTTAATGTTTGGTAGAATGCGCTTCCTCCCAGTTCACAAGGATCATCAGTAAATCTGATAAAAATCAGAGAAGAATAATAATCAGATTTTAAAACAGGCTGAATAACTTTTTTTACATCAGAAACTTCAGCAGCAGCAGAAACTATCACAGTTCCCGGGGCAATAACTTTTTGTCCATCAGGGTATTTCTGAGTCATAAACAAAGAATCTTTCCCTGTGGGAACCGGGATACCAAGCTCAATTGCGAAGTCACTGAGTGCTTTTACAGCTCTGTATAAGCGATCTCCTTCTCCTGGTTGATCGGATGCCCACATCCAGTTTGCACTTAACGAGACCCCACACAAACCATGTTTGAGAGGAGCCCAAATTAAATTTGTAAGAGCCTCAGCAACAGCAAGTCTGCTCGCCGCTTCAGGGTCTTTTAATCCGGCAACTGGTGCATGACCTATTGATGTAGCAATGCCTGCTGTCCCTGTGAAATCAATACTGCAAACACCCAAATTATTGAGAGGAAGTTGAATTGGGCCGCAACATTGCTGCAGAGCTATCCTTCCTGTAACAGACCTGTCAACTTTATTTGTCAACCAGTCTTTGCATCCAACAGATTCAAGCCTGAACACATTTCGAAGATAGTCTTTAAAATGGTGGAGATTATACTCCGGTTCATGAAACTTTCTCCTGATAGTTAAGTCGTTCACTGTCACCTTTGGAGGATGGCCAAACAACAAATTCAGCTTCAGTTCAATGGGATTGAGTTTCCCTCTGCCATTAAAAATGAGTTTTTTATGAGAAGAGACTTCTCCTGCTTCATAGATTGGCGCTCTTTCACGTTGTGCAATTTTTTTTATGTACTCAAGATTCTTTGGTTTTACGAGCAAGCCCATTCTTTCCTGAGATTCATTGCAAATGATTTCTTTATCAGACAAACTGGGATCACCAATTGGCAGGTCACCAACATTGATAATACCACCAGTATTTTCAACAAGCTCAGAAAAACAATTCAGGTGGCCTCCAGCTCCATGGTCATGAATTGAAACCACTGGATTATATGAATCCTCAACCATGGCCCTGATGACATTAAAAACACGTTTTTGCATTTCAGGGTTGGCCCTTTGCACTGCATTCAGTTCAATTGTGTTTGAAAGCTCACCTGTATTTACAGATGAAACTGCACCTCCACCCATGCCAATACGATAATTATCTCCTCCCATGAGCAATATCGTATCCCCGTTCTTGCCAACTCCTTTCTGTGCATATTGTTTCAATGTATACCCAACACCTCCGGCAAGCATAATTACCTTGTCGTAACCAAACATTTCATTATCTTCGGCATGTTCAAATGTGAGCACACTTCCACAAATCAATGGTTGTCCAAATTTATTTCCAAAATCACTGGCCCCATTTGAAGCTTTCAGTAAAATTTGATCAGGGGACTGATATAACCATGGTCTGGCATCAATGTTTTTTTCCCAGGGCTTACTGTTTTTGTGTCGTGAATAGGCTGTACAATACACTGCTGTTCCTGCAAGCGGAATACTTCCCCTGCCACCGGCCATCCTGTCTCTGATTTCACCGCCACTTCCGGTGGATGCACCATAAAAGGGTTCAACTGTGGTTGGAAAATTGTGTGTTTCAGCTTTTAGTGAAAGTATTGTATCAGTATTTCTGATTTGAAAATAACTTGCTTCATCCTGCTTTGACACAGTAAACATTTCGGCAGGAGGTCCTGTAAAAAATGCTACATTATCCGAATAGGCAGAAACTATATGATGTGGATTGGACGCAGTTGTCTTTTTTATCATATCAAACAACGTTTCTTTCTGAGATATTCCATCAAGAACAAATGAACCATTGAAGATTTTGTGTCTGCAGTGTTCAGAATTGACCTGAGAAAAACCATACACTTCGGTGTCTGTTAACTGACGACCGAGCTTTCGGGCCATAAACTCAAGATATTTTATTTCACTCTTGCTTAATGCAAGTCCTTCCTGCTGGTTATATTCAGCAATATCATTGATATAATAAACTTCAGCAGATACAAAATTTACTGTAAAAATATCCTGATTAAGTCCTTTATAAATTGCCTGCAACATTTTGTCAAACTCAACATTGTCATTTTCAAGAACATAAAATTCTTCAATGCGCTCAATGTCAGACATTCCCATGTTCATGCAAATTTCAACTGCATTTGTGCTCCATGGAGTCACCATCTCACAACGGGGACCAAGATAGGTTCCTTTCAGATTATCTTCTTCGCTCATCGCGGCATCAGAAAACAACCATTCAAGCTTCTTAACATCTTCATCTGATGGCACTGAAGAAAACAACACAGCATAACAAACCTCTTCACGAGTAAAAAAACGTATCATAAGCAATTCATAATTTTGACAAACATAATTTTTTTTTCTTAAACAGCAGTGAAATTTCTTTCACTTTTTTCTAACAATTTGTTAACCATGAAATCACAGAAAAATAAATCTGTTCTCTTTTGCTGGTAATAATTTTCTTTTGCGAATATCATAAGTAAAATAAAACTTCATCTTTTCTGATTTTTTACAATTGAAATATACATAACGGTTAAGAAAAAAATCAAACAAATAACTTCCATGTGTCATTGCAGCTGAAGCAACAAGTGTAAACAAATCGCCAACATCCACAGGATAAAAGTCATACACATAGCTATATACTCTAGCACCCCAGTCATATACAAACCTGCCATTGATATTATCGCTCACACTCACTGAGGCAAAAAACAAGTGTGTTGGGATTGCGGAATCAGCATTCACGGGTGTCAATTCAAACCACGTATTGTACTGAAACTGAGAAATAACGGTATCCCAAATTACAGAATAGTCTGTAAATGTGATTTCATCTTCAAACCACATTCGATGTTCTTCAATGGATGTCTGCACCAGAGACAATTGCCATGCCGGACGACTTTCGGAAAAAAAAGCTGCAATACTGTCTGCAGTAAAAACCTGAAAATCATACATCCTCAATGCATCAACAAATACTTCATCATACAAATTCATCATTATGCCCGCAAGAGTATCATCAAGCATTGAAGAAAGCACCTCTGGTTTATAATAATTGAGAGTATCAAGGATTTCAGATGGTCTGTAAAACTCAGTGTATATTGCTGAATTTGAAATATATAAAATTGGCAAAAGCTCTTTTTTATGAAGAAACTCTTTAGCCACACGCTGAGGGCTGCTGCATGACAGAATGAGAAGAGAAAAAATAAGGCATATGAGATATTTACCCTTCACCATTGCACTGTTTGGATAGCAGCATTTCAGCAATTTTTATTCCGTAATTTCTCGCTTGTTCGATTTGGGGTGCATGTGGTGTAAATTTGACAAACACTGAATCATCGGGCATATCAAGTTTGAGATTTTTAAGATTTGCATAAATCAGTTTTTCACCTTCACCACTCCATCCGTATGATCCGAAAGCTCCGCCAATTTTTCCCTTGTCTCTGATTGGATTTATCAATGCAAATAATTTGTATATGGGAAGAAGAATGTTCTGATTGATAGTTGGACAACCAACAATAATCGCAGAAGATCTTCCGATTTTTTCATCAAGTTCACCAATAGGTGTTGTTTCAATATCCTGTACATCAATATGTGTATCAGGAATTACAGAAAGAATACCCTCTCCTATTGCATTTGCTAACATGCCAGTTTTCTGATAAGCCGAAACATATGGAATAAATACGTGTGTCTTTTCAGGCATTACCAATGCTTCTTCAGAATACTTTTCTGATAGATCCACATAACGTTTCCAGTGATTGGTAAGTAGTGGGCCATGCCCTGTGCAAATTGCCGAGATATCAAGATGTTTGATTTTCTCAATGGCTTTCAGCATGAATTTGCTGTATGGTTTTAAAATGACATCAAAATAATACCTGAAAGCATCGTCCCAGTTGCCAACCTCATTATCATACATCCTCTCGTCACAGAAATGTGCTCCAAATGAGTCACAGGTAAACAAAACCTTTTCATCTTCCAGCCAGGTGTAAATGGAATCAGGCCAATGAAGATTTGGCGCCGAAATAAAGGTAAGCTCTTTGTTGCCAAGTGACAAGGTATCTCCGTCTTTCACAACCAAATGCCGAAAATCACAACCAAGCAAATCCCTCATATAGCGTATGGCCTGCCCGCTTCCCACCACTGTGGCATTGGGCGCAACCTTAAGCATATTGCCAACATTGCCGCTGTGATCGGGCTCGGTATGGTTGAGAATAATGTATTCAATTTCTGAAGGATTGCATACCTGCTGAAGCTTTTCATAATACACTTCCCAGAATTTTTCCTTTGTGGTTTCAACTATTGCCTTTTTTTCAGCATCAATAAAAAAAGAATTGTAAGTTGTGCCATATTCTGTAGTCATTACTACATCAAATGTAACGATGTCATAATCAAGCACCCCCACCCATTTAACAGACGGTGAAACGGGAAGAACTTTATTGTCTTTTGGTTTGTGTTCAGACATATTCTCTGTGTTTTCTGTTTACATGTTTTGAAGTGCAAAATTACACTTTTTTTTGCGTTTCTGAATAATTGATTCACGATGATTTTGAATAAACCATCAAACACGACAAACACCTCTGGCATTTTTTTTTAAAAGCAATTTATGTAATAATAAAAAAACCATTACTTTTGCTTAGAGTTATTCTTAATTAAAATCAAAACATATGAAAAAGGGATTATTTTTTATTCATTTTATTCTGCTTGTTTGTTTGGTTGGCGGACAAACCACAATAAAGGACGGGCAGGAAGTGCATGGAAAGTGGACAAAATCAGGCTCTCCATATATTGTTGAAGGAGAGGCAATTGTGCCTTATGGTAAAACACTCACCATTGGTAATGAAGTTGAAGTTCAGTTTAAAACAGGAACAGATAGCGACTATCTTAGAAGCAATGGCAGAAAGAATAAAAGTTTTGATTTGGGATATCTACGTGTTTTAGGGACAGTAGTAGCAAAGGGCAAAAAAAACAAAGCAATTGTATTCACAGGCACAGAAAAAAATGGAAAATGGGGTAATATTGTCCTGTACAAATCAAATGGCAATGTGTTTGAATATTGCGAATTTCACAATTGCCAATACATGAGAGACATTGTCCCTGATGACAATTCAACAGGTGCATTGTCTTTTATTGAGTCAGAAGGATTGGTTAAAAATTGTGTTATTACCAATTCATGGTCGGGTGTGAATGCAAAAAAAGGAGGAACGCCAAAAATTATCAATTGCACCATCATTGAAAACGAATATGGTATTGAATCAAATTCTGATTCTGAGATTTTTGTTGAAAACACAATTGTATGGAACAATGCCAATGCATTTTATATTAATGCCGGTGCAAAAATAAAAATAACTTATTCTCTGACACAGGACAAAAGTGTCACAGAAGGGCTTCAGCCAGTTGAAGGGATGATATTTGGCACAGATCCATTGCTCACAAGTAAATATAAACTTTCTGATGGCTCGCCATGCATCAAAGCTGGCTCCAAAAAGGCAAACATTGGGGCTAACTTCTAAGCTTGAATTTGTGTAATAAATTGGCCTCAACCTAACACTTCTCTTTACCACCCCCGTTCTCCTCAACTTCTTCCATGGCTGCTTATGATACGCTCTTTATAGTGCGGTGCACTGCACCTTTATGTCACACCTGTAGCTTGGTGTTACAATTTTTTTGTGATGTGTGGGTTTTTTTGATTTTCTGTAGCGGTGTCTTCGGTACATTTTTCTTCCGGACGTTGAGTGTTCGCTGAAAGCGAAAGTACCGAAACGCCCGGAAGAGAAACACTCAGACACCGGTAACGAAAATCTACGACTTATCAAAGTTAATATATTTGATTTTCAGCGAGTTCCCCTTTAGGGGAGCAGGGGTAAAACTCGCTGAAATTCAAAACTTTTTACTTTTGTCTTTGTCCCCTTCGGCAGGCGAAACAGAGAACCTTCAATATGTTTTTGCAAAATTTTAACAAATGTTGCAGGGGGTTGAAATATTTCATTTTACTTTGCGTTTTTCTTGAAGGGAATTGGTTTTTTTTGATATTCATTTTTTAATTCTGAACTACTTATGAAAAAGAAAAGGGAATTGTTGTGTCTTGTGATTTTTTTCACATTCATTACATTTGCTTCCTCACAGGATAATCTGAGGTCACAATCGGTGAATGTTTTTATTGATTGTGAATATTGTGATTTAGACCATGTCAAACGTGAGATAATATGGGTCAATTATGTGAGAGAGCCCAAAGAGGCCGACATACATTTGTTGATTACGGATGAACGAACCGGAGCAGGCGGTTCTAAAGTGAGCCTGTTCTTTATCGGACAAAATAAATTTAAAGGGCAGAATGATACTGTTTCATACGTGAATCTGCCCGATGATACACAGGAAATCATGCGCGAGCGAATGATTGGCAATATAAAAGTTGGGCTTTTGAATTATGTAAAACAAACTCCGCTTTCGGAATACATTACCGTTGATGTGCTTCTTCCATTTGAGTCCGAAGAAGTTACTGACAAATGGAACAACTGGGTGTTCAGATTAAGCACAAGCGGATACGCAAATGGCAGCAAGGGATATAACAATTTCAATATATGGTCATCGATTTCAGCAAACAGAATCACAGAAAAATCAAAATCCGAAACATCAGTCAATCATTCATATTCTGAATCAAACTACAATTATGACGATTATAAATATAAATCTCTAAACCGGTCATATTCACTTTCCCAGAAAAATATTGTTGCCATTAATGACCACTGGTCGGCCGGATGTTGGACAGGAGGATTATCATCCACATATTCAAACATGAAATTTAAGTGGTATCTGAATCCTGCCATTGAATACAATATATTTCCCTATAAGGAATCAACCCGAAAGCAAATCCGAATTAACTACAATATTGGTCCCAACGGACATTTCTACAATGACACTACAATCTATAACAAAACAGAAGAAATGGTTTGGGATCAAAACCTTGAACTGGCCGCCGAATTTGTTCAAAAATGGGGAAAAATATGGATTAATACTTCATACTCAAATTTTCTGCATGATTTTTCAATGAACAGGATTTCTGTTAATACAAGCTTAAGTATTAGAATTGTGAAAGGCCTTGAGTTTTATGTGTATGCAGGCTATTCCATTATTCACAACCAAATTGGTCTTCCCAAGGGAGATGTTTCACAAGAAGAACTGCTTTTGCAACAAAGAGAAATGCAAACAGATTATTCATTCTGGGGCAATGCAGGATTAACATATACATTCGGAAATCTTTACAACAATGTGGTGAATCCCAGATTTGGAAATTAAAAAAAAACTATTTTGGATAAATCTGCATTTTGATTGCGGATTTATCCAGTTTTACATGTATTTGATATTCTGACCAACTAAAAGAAAGAGACACATGTGGCAGCGTAATTCATCAATATTTTGTATCTTCGCATAAAAATAATTCAATTTATGGGAGCATTTCATGCATATGATATCCGTGGGATATATAACAAAGATTTCAACAAGGATGATGTTTACAAAATTGGGTTTTTTCTGCCCGGACTGCTCAATGCAGATGCAGTGCTCATTGGTCGCGATGTGAGAGATTCATCTCCTGAAGTGTTTGCATATTTGTGCAAGGGAATAATTGATTCAGGCGCAGATGTTCATGATGCCGGACTAACAACAACACCAATGGTTTACTGGGGAACAGCTCATTACGGATTTAAAGCATCTGTTATGATTACAGCTTCTCATAATCCAAAAGAATATAACGGACTGAAAGTTTCGGCAGAAAATGCAGTACCTGTTGGTTATGATTCAGGCCTAAAAAAACTGGAAGAGCTTATTACAACCCAAACACCTGTTCCTGATAAAAAACCAGGACAAATGCATCAGATTGAAATTAGAGATGACTACATGGAATTTCTTGGCAAATATTTGTCCGATTTTTCAAATCTCAATATTGCCATTGACTGTTCAAATGGCATGGCCGGAGTATTGGCAAAAGACATTTTGGGAGAAAACCATCATTATATTTTTGAAGAACTGGACGGGACTTTCCCCAATCATGAACCAAATCCGTTGGTTGAAGACAACTTAATAGATTTGAAAAAACTTGTGGGCAAGAAAAAAGCAGACATTGGAATTATTTTTGACGGTGATGCCGACAGAGTGATGTTTGTTGATGAAAATGGCAAATTCATTCCTCCCGACCTGATGATAGCATTGATGGGGCATTATTTTCTAGAGGAAAGAGGCGAAAAGGGATGGGTAATTCAGGACATCAGATCATCACGTTCTATTGCAGAATATCTGGAACCAATGGGTGCAAAAATCTACACATGGCGTGTGGGAAGGGCTTTTGCGGCCAACAAACTGCGTGAAATTAACGGAGTGTTTGGTGGAGAACTGGCAGGGCATTATTATTTCAGGGATTTCAATTATTCCGATTCTGCCTTTGTTGCCTGCCTGATAGTGCTGAAAATTGTAAGTAAGTTGCATAATGAAGGGTTAAAAATGTCTGATATTATTGCAAAAATCAAAACATGGGAAAATTCAGGCGAGATTAATTTCAAACTTGAAAAGAAAGATGAAGCCATAGGAGCTTTAACAAAAAAATATCTCAATGAAATGCCTGATAAAGTTTTAGAATTTGACGGATACAGAATTGAATTTGCTGATTGGTGGTTTAATATCAGAAAATCAAACACTGAACCCTATCTTCGCCTGCTTGTTGAGGCAAAAACAGAAGAGTTGCTCAAAAAGAAAGTAAATGAAATAAAAGAAATTATATTCTGTTACACATAAAACATTATACTGATGAAGAACCAAGTTGTGAGAAATGCATTGTTTTTTGTTTTGATTCTTGCTTTGTCCTTTTCATGCGGACCCAATAAGCAGGAGAGATTGTTTAAGCACATTTTATCAGCAAGAGAAAAGATTTACCTTCATGATTTTAACGGTGCCATGGAAGATCTGGAAAAAGCAGAAAAAATTGATAACAGCAATCCTGAAATTTATTTTCTTCGCGCTAATATTCAAATGACCTATCGGGAATATGAAGCGGCAATGGAGAATTACAATAAAGCCATTGAGCTTGACGAAAATTATATGGAAGCATATGTCAACAGAGGTAAACTCTGGTTTTATCTGGGCGACTCAGACAAACGCTGTGAAGATTATCTGAAGGCAGAAAGCCTTGGTGCCACAAACCTATATGAAGAGACAAAGTTTTGCAGGTGATTTTTTTCAACAAAGTTTCTATTTAGAATAGTAACTTTCAACAATATCTTTCCATTTCAAATAGAAGCTTTTACATAAAAATCTCTATTTCAAATGGGAATTTGTCTTTTTTCCTCACCCAATCTGAAACAAAGCTTTTATGAAGCCATTGCCAGTCACAGTTCCATAGTATCCATTTTTCACGGCAGACTCATTGTATTCTTTCACCTCATCAGGTGCTTCACCAGGATGGTAAATGAGAAATGGCACAGGGTCGTGGGTGTGGGTGCGTTTTTCACAGGGCGTTGGATGGTCGGGCAGAATTGCAATTGCTACCGGTTCGTCCATCTTTGACGTTTCTTCAACAATATATTTCACAACACGGCTGTCGAGATACTCAATAGTTTTGGTTTTCAGTTCCACATCTCCTTCATGACCAGCCTCATCACTGGCTTCGATATGCAGATACACAAAATCAACCTCTTTCAGAGCATCAACAGCAGCTTTGGCTTTGCCTTCGTAATTGGTATCATAAAGTCCCGTGGAACCTTCAACGTGAATTGCCTTCAGCCCTGCATAAGAGCCAATTCCATATAATAAATCCACTGCAGAAATGATTGCACCTGTTTTTCCGTACAATTGCTGAATGGTTTGCATTGATGGTTTATAGCCTGGCGACCACATCCAGATTGAGTTGGCAGGGTCTTTTCCCAATTCACTTCTTTTCAGATTTACAGGATGATTTCGAAGAACGTCATGAGATTTCAGAATAAGATTATTAAGAATATCTGCTGTTTTTTTTGCGTCATCTCTCAAAGGCTTCACCATTACATCATTATAAGGGGTTCCCGGAACATCATGTGGAGGAGTGCATTCCACATGTTTGTTGCCTCCTTTAATCACCATGAGGTGTCTGTAACTTACTCCCGGATAGAACTTTACGAAGTCGTCTGAGAGCTCTTCATTGAGTGTTGCTATAAGTTGAGCTGCCTCTTCGGTTGTAATATGTCCAGCTGAATGGTTTTTAATTTTTTCATTTTCGACACAAATGAGGTTACATCGCAGAGCAAGGTCTCCGGGCAAAATTTCGACGCCCATACTTGCAGCCTCAAGCACTCCTCTTCCTTCATACACTGCTTTCACATCGTATCCCATAACAGCCATATTCGCAATTTCGCTACCGGCGGGCATATCATCGGGAACAGTTTTAAACAATCCTGTACGTGCTTTTGCACACAGGGCATCAATATTCGGTTTGTTAGCCATCATCAGAGGCGTTTTATTGTCAAAACGGGCAATAGGTTCATCAGAAGCACCGTCGGCAAGGATGATGATGTATTTCATAGAATTCCTTTTTTAGTGTTAATGTACAAAATTAATAAAAAAAGCTTGAGACAACGACAATACTATCAATTCTAAAAATCATTTACTATCAAACTTTGCCTTTCAGAAACTTCAGAAAGTCTTACTTTTTGTCTAACGGACTCGACAATTTTAAATGGTTTTCTTTAATACCCCATATTATTAAATGTTATTTTTAATTTTACCATTGGAATTTTAAATGTTTTGTATCATTTTACCATTGGAATTTTAAAAGTTTCGCTTTTTTTTAAAGTTCACAATGAGAGGCAAAAGACATGAACACAAAACTCAATTCATACCGCTGTATTTTGCGTTTAGTTTTGCAAAAGAAAACAACATATAACATAATTATTCTTTGAGGGCTGTGTCTTTCAGGAATTACTTTTCTGCCTGGCTCTTCTTAAAAAAATTTATTCCTACACTTATTCCTGCATTTATTGTTGCCTGCCAGATTTCACCATCACTTTTTCTTATTGGACTACTAAAGAAAGGGTAGTCTGGATCTTCTTTAAAAATAAAATGAGTAGAGCCATAATGTACTATATCATAATTTACAAACTGTTTTACTCCCATTCCAACATAGAAGTCCATATAAAACCTTTTTTCCCTGAAAAATTGTTTAAGAAAAAGAATTTGAGCTTGTTTCACCTCAGTTTTATCTGAAATACATATTGAAAAACTGGCAGGATATCTTGAATCTTTATACCATGAATAATGAACCCATGTTCTATCTTTTTCCACATGCTTATATGCAAATCTAATTGCAATAAATGCATTAAATGTGTTAAAGATACGAAACATAAACTGCCCCCTTAATCCATACCCTGTACTACTATAAAAAGAACTATAGTCTGGAAATGAATTATTCATTCTATATGGGCTATAGTTAACATATTTGAGCCATGACTTACTAGGATAAATATATGATGCTCCCAGTTCAATCCTGGACACACCAAAGTTCTTACATAAACCAAAGTAGGGCTCTCCTGTGATTAGAAAAGTGGGATAGAACTTCAATATTAAACCCCTGTCTGCTTTATGATAACTAACCTGAGCAGTCATTTCCCCTTTAAAAATAATCGTAAACAATAACACAATCAACAGTGGCCTGTATACTTCACAATGAAAGAATTTAAACAGGTTTGAACTGAGCATTGCTTGTTTATTTTTAAATTTAAAACCTTTCCTTCAAAAATGCTTTAAAACTTTCGTAGTTATTATCCAAGGGTAAAATAAACTCTTCTTTGTCATCCAGTCCTTTGAGGCTTTGGGGCAATTCGGGATCAATTCCCAGAATTTTTTCAATTTCTTCGGGAAATTTTGCCGGATGAGCGGTTTCAAGTGAAACTATCAGTTGGTCCTCTGGTTCGGGATGCTCTTTCAGGTAGTCCTCAAGTCCTGCCCAACCAACTGCTCCATGAGGCTCAAGTAAAACATTATGCTTTTCCCACACATTTTTGATGGTTTCTCTTGTTTTTGCATCACTTATGCTTGATGAAAAAATTTGTTTGCGTATCAATTCATAATCTGGCTGTTTCAAAATCAATCCAGTTTCATCCATTACACCTCCATACAGCGCTATCAGTCGGGCCAAATTACTCGGATGACCTACATTCATTGCGCTAGAGATGCAATTTTTTGAAGGTTCAATTTTCTCATAGTTCTGTGTTTGCAGCAATTTTGGGAACTCATCATTGTCATTCACTGCAATAACAAATTTCTTCACAGGCAAACCCATTTTCATTGCCAAAACACCACCCATCATATCACCAAAATTACCTGAAGGAACAGAGAAAACAATATTATCATCATTTTTTCGGCTTCTGAGCATTGCAAAAGCATAGAAATAATACACAATTTGAGGAACAAGACGTCCGATATTGATAGAGTTGGCTGAGGACAAGGGCAAATATGAAAGTTCGGGGTCAGAAAATGCCTGTTTTACCAGATGCTGACAATCGTCAAATTTTCCTTTCAGCGAAACCAGTTGCACATTCTTTCCCAGAGTTGTCATTTGCTTTCTTTGCCTGTTTGTCACCTCATTTTCAGGATAGAGGACCACCACCTCAATATTGTCAAGCCCGTAAAAAGCATTGGCAATGGCACTTCCTGTGTCACCGGATGTGGCTGTGAGAATAATAAGTTTTCTGTTTTCAATTTTCAGATAATAATTAATCATCCTTCCCATCATACGTGCAGCAAAATCCTTAAATGATGCTGTAGGTCCCTGATCCAGTCGCATAATAAACTTTTTATCACACACATGTTGCAGAGGGACATCAAAATTGTATGCATCTTTGACAATTTCATAAAAATCATCATCAGGCATTTCGGAGTGCAGGAATTTACTCATCACCCGATAAGCTATTTCATAATATGGCAAATCGCTGAAAGAAAGGATTTCCTCAGAAGAGATTTCAGGGATTCTTTCAGGCATGTACAAGCCTTTATCAGGTGCAAGTCCTTTCAAAAGAGCTTCTCTGAAAGACACAGGTTTTGCTTTCAGGTTGGTTGACAAATATTGAATTGGTGTTGACATAAATTGTAACATATCTAAAACTGACATAATTCATTAATTCAAGAAAAAACACCATCCCTCAGTAATAAGTTGAAGGATGGTGTATACTAAAAACACTATTCACTCAATCTGGCAGATGAAGCACCACCTGCTGAGTATTCAGGAGAAGTGACGAAATGTTTTTTACCGTCAAGCACTTCAAGAGCCTGATTAATATCAGCAATCACATCATCGGGGTGCTCGGCACCAACACAGAGGCGGATGAGATTTGATGGAATACCTGCAATTTTTCTTCCTTCTTCACCCTGTTGTGAATGAGTTGATATTGCTGGAATTGTAGCCACAGACTTGATTCTTCCCAAATCGGTTGCCCTGTAGATTCTCTGAAATGCATCAAACACATCACGAGTGGCCTGAGCACCGCCGTTTATGCGGAATGACATCAGGTGACCATAGCGATTTACTTTTTCATTATAGAGTTCATCATGTTCTGAATCAACAAGGAACATAAACTGTTTAGCAAGACCATGAAGCGGGTGATTGTCAAGCCCAAGATAATCAACGCCTTCAATATGTTTGTGGCTGCTGAGAAACTCGGCAACTTTCATTGTAGAGCGGCTCACCAGGTCCATTCTGGTACGTAAGGTACGTATATCATTAAGGGCAAGAGCTGCATTCATGGGACTGATATTTGGTCCGTTGTCACGATTGGGAAGGAGTTTCAAGTACATACAGAAATCTGCCTTCATTTCATCATTGTCAATATTTGATGTGATGTTTTTTCTGGCAATAATTGCCCCGGCTATACCAAAACCGCTTGTGAACAATGATTTTGTAACTGACTGAATAACAATGTCAGCCCCATGCTCAAGAGGTCTGAGCAGAGCAGGTGTTGCTACAGTTGAATCTAGAATCAATGGCAGGTTGTGAGCATGAGCAATTTCAGCCACTTTTTTGATATCAAAAAATGCTTGCGAAGGATTGCTTGGGAGTTCGCCATAAAGAAAACGGGTATTTTTATCAATTTTTGAAGCCCATTCATCCATATCATTTGAGTTGATAACCTTACGCCATTCAATATTTTTTTCTCTGTCTTTTCTTTCAGCAAATTGCTGGAACGTGCCACCATATACCTGGCATGTTGCAACAAAATTCATTTTTGCATCGGGATTTTTGGGATCTACAACAAGGAAAGCATCTACTGCGCTTTGTATAGCAGCCATGCCTGATGCAGTTCCGATACATGATGCATCAACACCAGTTTTATATGATTCCAGAAGCGCAAGTACCCCTTCAAAATAATACATACTTGGATTTGCAATACGAGAATAACACCAGGTTGGAATCTGATAACCCAAAGCTGCCTCCATTTCATCAGAATCTCTGTATGTTTGAGATGTTGACATATATATTGGTTCAATAATTGAACCCTGGTTAAAATCAAGAGCTTCCTGCATTGAATAAATACCATGAACAGCAATTGTATCAAATTTGCACTTTTTCATGTTTTCAATGTTTTGTTTATGCCACTCCATGGCTCGCTGTCCTGCGCTGATGTAATGCTCAATTCCTTTTTTCATTTTTAATATTATTTGAGGTTTAAAAAAAATTTATAATGGAGTAAAATTAAGAATTTTTTTGAACTCCGGACTACAAAAAAAAAAAACAAATATTCATTGAAAAAAGAAAGAGTTGTTAATAATTAACTTTTTGATATCTTCCCTTCGCGTTGTTAATAAATCTACACATTAAACCTTACATGCAGAATATCTCCATCCTGAACAGGATAACTTTTTCCTTCAAGACGCATTTTTCCTTTTTCTTTACAGGCCTGTTCAGATTTCAGTTCAGCCATATCATTATAAGAGATTACTTCTGCTCTGATAAAACCTCTTTCCAGATCACTGTGGATTGCCCCTGCGGCTTGCTGTGCATTCATTCCTTTTCGTATGGTCCATGCACGGTTTTCCTTTCCTCCCACAGTAAAAAATGAGATAAGATTCAATTGTTCGTAAGCAGCTCTTGCCAAACGATTAACGCCTGGCTCGCTGAGCCCCAAATCATTAAGAAACATTTCACGTTCATCAGCATCCTCAAAAGAAGCAATATCAGCTTCAACAGCACCAGCAACCACAAGTACCTGAGAATTTTCCTTTTCCACTGAAATTGAAAATTTCTCAACATGATTATTTAATGTTTGTATTGATTTATCATCCACATTACAGACATAAATCACTGGCTTAGCTGTGAGCAGACACAATTCATTTATTATGGACTGATCCTCATCATTTTGTTCAATATCTCTTACATTTGTAAAATCTTCTAAAGCATCTTTCATTTTTGAAAGAGATTCAAACTGAGCTTTTGCTGTTTTATCACCCACTTTGAAAGCCTTTTCTACTTTGATGAGTTTTTTTTCAATCTGTTCAAGATCTTTCACCTGCAGTTCCAGATCAATAATTTCTTTATCACGCACCGGATTGACTGATCCTTCAATATGTGGAAGATTATCGTCATCAAAACATCTTACTACGTGAATCAGCACATCAGCCAGTCTCACATCACCCAGGAATGAATTACCAATTCCGCCTCCCTGCCCTGAACCTTTAACCAGTCCGGGAATATCAATAAGTTCAATGGTTGCAAAAGTCATTTTATCAGCTTTTACAAGTGTATGCAGATGCTCAAGCCTTGGATCAGGAACCTGTGCTGTGCCAAAATTTGATTTTTGATTACTGAATGCAAAGCTGCTGACTTCGCCTTTAAAATTGCTCATACAATTAAACAGGGTTGTTTTCCCTGAATTTGTCATTCCGATGATTCCACATTTTAAACCCATAAGTAATGTATTAGTAGTAAAAAGACCATGAAACGCCCCATCTAAAAAACCTGTCGTAGCGTGGATATGCGGGCATTGCATAATAATCAATATCCAGCAAACCGGCAGTTGCATTATCAAGCATCACAAAAATACGTGCACGCTTAATATTAAGTCCCAGATATACTCCAGGGTATATATAATCTCCAATTTGAGTATTGTCCTGCAAATGAAACATTCCGGTGACAACAGACCATGAATCGGCGTAGAATTTTGTAAAATATATGCTTTCGAGTCCAAAAAACACCTTCATTGCATTTTTAAACATTGGAAACTGAATGCCTGTTCTAAGCAAACCATAAAACTCAGGCAATCTAACAGGTGAATCCTCAGGGAGCAAATTCATTGCCAATACTGATTCAATAAAAAAACGTCCGGGAGTAAGTACAGTTGTAAGTTCCGTATTTACAATACCAAAATTGTCTTCAAACTGTTCTGGCAGGGCATTCTGCCCAAGACAAACATAGTTAGAAAGAAGAACATAATTCACATGTAATTTGAGTGGTTTTGTGTCCACAAAACCTGAAACTTTTGTTTGCGTCTGAGGTTTCAGGACATTATTCCAGTAAATATGATTTGAGTTGTAATATGAATAAATTAGGAGCGGATCAAGCTGGGAATTTTTTAAATTTAGTCCTGCAACATTAAGAAAATTGCTCTTTGGAAACTTTATTGCAAGTATGACACCTGCATCATAGTTTTGATTGTTGTGATTTCCGATGAAATAAGAAAGCTGAGAAGAAAGAAGAATATGTGCTGGAAGATTAAGATTGAATCCAACGTTGATTTTATTTCGGAACCAGGCTTTATTTGTATTCATTTGCTTAACATTCGTACTTTGATACTGATAGTTAATAAAATACTGAAAAGCAGGTTTTAATGAGTCTGAGGGAATAAAATTAGAAAGAGACACATTATTAGCAAGAGAAAAGACATAGACACTATCCAAAGTTACCAATGAATCGAGTAAAAAGTAATCATATGGATTAAGAAAAGGAGTTAAATCAGAGAACACATTTTTCCGTGTTTGTATTTGAAAATCATGTCCTAAAACCAGAGGAAAAGTTGATTCAGAAGCAGTTAATCTATAATAATGTTTTACAAAACCGGACAAATCTTTGTATGTTCTTTCTGGAGAGATAAAATTTACCGGAGCAAATTGTCTGTCATATATGACAGAGTCTTCAAATGCTGAAGCGAAACCAATTCCCCCGTTTTCTCTTTGCTGAATTTTGTTATGAATGACACCTGAAGCAGCAATATATTTATTGTTTTTAGGGGCGAATAATATATAT
Organism: uncultured Bacteroidales bacterium; assembly: GCA_964526285.1. Lineage (GTDB taxonomy): Bacteria > Bacteroidota > Bacteroidia > Bacteroidales > DTU049 > CAYMAZ01. The sequence continues at coordinate 50,933 of CAZGIW010000013.1, forward strand.
CCAAAAAAGTTTGACTGACTTGTTCTTTGGTTGGTATATAATCCAGGAGCATTGATTATATTGTAGTTAATTGTAAATGAGATTATTGAGTCAATTTTTTGAGAATGAAATAAAGAAAAATATTGTTCATTATTAGCCCCTGAAGAATAGAAAGCATTCGTAGCCGGAGCTTCTGAAATAATAAAATTGGATGAATTATCATCAAGAATAAGATTTTTTTGAAAGGGGACCATTAAAAAGAAGTCGTCAGAAACAAAGTTTGTGATATTGAATGGTTTTTCGAAAGATCCGGCGTTACCGTTGTAGATTTTGAGTGGATTAGAATTAGAGAATTTATAGAAGAAGAAGTTGATTTCATAGTCAAGAGGGTGGTCAAGCAATTCATTATTAACAGATTGCATCAGATCAAAGTGAATATATTTTATTGATGTAGAGTCTGGATATTTAACATTTGCAGAATCATTTTGAGCAGAAACGGTTATGGATCTACACAAGAAATTGATGATAAATAACAGAAGTACAATTCTTTTCATTTGAAATGCAAATATACGATTAAGGAGTGATTTTGAGGTAAAAAAAATCCCGGTCAAAATTGACCGGGAAATTAAAAAAAGATTTTGGCGACGACATACTCTCCCGCGTAAGCAGTACCATCTGCGCTAGTGGGCTTAACGACTCTGTTCGGAATGGGAAGAGGTGAACACCACTGCAATAATCGCCATAAAATCGTTAAATACGATTTGACAATGAAAGGAAAGAAGTATGAGACAATGTTATATTGATTTAGAAAGCTAACGGGTAATTAGTACTGCTCGGCTTTGACATTACTGTCTTTACACCTG
>CAZGIW010000014.1:0-51502 GCA_964526285.1 uncultured Bacteroidales bacterium
TTCACTGAAAGTGAATGAAGGAGGAAAATACACCGAAGGTGGATGAAAGAGAATTTTATTGTCCCGAAAAATTGAAAATCTATGATTTTCTCATTTTTCGAGGATCCTCGAAAAAACTGAAAATTGCATGTTCTTTCTTCATTTGGAGGTTGATATTTTGCAATTTTTGTTTTTTCGGGATTCAATTGTTCTATTGTTCAATTGTTCAATTGTTCTATTGTTCAATTGTTCTATTGTTCAATTGTTCTATTGTTCAATTGTTCTATTGTTCAATTGTTCAATTGTTCAATTGTTCTTCACTCATCATTCCTTATCTCAATATTCTCTTCATCAATCAAAGGCAGATAGTTGAATTTCCGGAGAACTTGTGCAACAGTAATCACATCTTTTTCGCAATATTTGACAATACGATCCAGTCCCTTTTCTGCATAAAATGTTTCATACACCATGCTGCCGTCAATGTCATCTTTGGGAGATGGAATGCCAAAAATATAGGATAACAGATTCAGTGAAGTGTAGTTTTTAAAATCACCAAACTTCCACATTTCCATGGTGTCAATATGCATAATTTCCCATGGTTTTTTACCTGAATTGTCAAAGGGATTTGGTAATGGAATTCCGTGAATCAGCATGCGTCTTGAGATGTAGGGAAAATCAAACTCTTTGCCATTGTGGGCACAAAGTTGCATATCCTTGTTTCTTTCATAAAATCCATTCACCATTTCGGCAAACTCCATCAGCAACTGTTGCTCATTATCTTCTGAGTGAAAAGATTTCACATGTAGTTTGTCATTTTTGATTATTGCAACAGAAATACAAATGATTTTTCCAAATTCAGAATATATTCCTGCTTTGGGAAACAATGAGGCTGGGTCATCATCTTCCTGTGTTTTAAGTTTTTCGGCTTTCTTTTCCCACAGTTCTCTCCATGGTTCAGGGGCTGAAAAGAAATCAGGATACTGAGGTACAGTCTCAATATCCAGAAATAAAATCTTGTTAAAAATTGTTCCTGACATAATTCACATTTTTTATCCTTCAAACTTACATGTTTTTTTTTAATAATATCAATTTTTTTCCTGAATAAGGAGTGTCATAAATTGAAATCAATAGAATTTGCAGTTGAAAAAATTCTTCTAAATGCTATTGTCCTGAATTAATTGTTTCAGGTGTTGCAGTGTTTCGATTTTTATAATGCTTTGATTTTGTATCTCATGCACAGCTTTTCCGCTGATATAAATTTTGTTTTGTCCTGCAACTTCAATGAGTTTTTCTAAGTTTTTAACAAACAGGTCATTTGTGTTAAGTACTGTATGTATATAAATTTTTACATCATTTCTGTTTCCAATGATTGATTTCAAATCTTCAGGAGGAACTGAAACTCCCAAATACAAAACAGGTATTCCGTTTTTTCTTAACAGGTAATGAATATACATCAGGCTTATTTCATGCAAATCACCGGGAAGTTGAAGCAAAATAACCCGAAATTTTGATAAAACTTTGGGAGTGGATGCAATTTGGACTTGGAGAAAATGTTCAATTATTCCGCTAATGAAATGCTCCCGTGCAGGTTCAATTGTCCCTGCCTGCCACAATTGGCCTGTTTGGTGTAATACTGGCAAAAATAGTTCTTCAAAAGTAAATTCAAATCCTTTATCATCAATAGATTCATTAATGATTTTATTTGCAGATTGTTCATCAAGTTGCATCATTGAAGCAATAAGTTGATCAATCAGAGCAAAAGAATAATTATCCGTAACGTCTGTGTCGTGAATAAGATCAGATAATTGGGTTTCATTAAGACCAGCAAGTTTTGAAATTTTAAATCCCTGCTTATTCAGATAACTGATTTTTAAAATTTTCTTCAGTTCATTGTCATCATATTCCCTGATTCCAGTATTGGAACGAAGAGGTTGAACTATTCCATAGCGTTGCTCCCATATCCTTATGGTGTGTGCCTTTATGCCTGTAAGCCTTTCAAGATCTTTTATGGAATATTTACCTGTGAACATAAGTTTCAAAATTAGTTATAAAAAACAAAATAATGACCGGAATTAACCGGCCATTATCCTGTTTATTTTTCAGAGTTTAATTGGTTATGATGATTTTTTCAACATGTGTTGAATTAAGTGAATTGAATTTCAGGAAATAGGTTCCCTGACTCAAATAGGAAACATCAATACTGTTATATCCATTGAGTTGTGTTTGCATTATGGTATTTCCAATCATATCTGTCATTTGCAGTGAAACCATATTTTCGGTTTGAGGTAACTCAATTACAAGATAATCAGATACTGGATTTGGATATACACTGATGTTATCAAAAATTGATGCTTGTTCCTCTATTGAAGTGGTTACGGGCAATGATACCAAATTTCCTCCTGAAGGAAGTGCTACCCATAAGCCAAACGAAGATCCGTTGCTGTTGTTTGCTGGATTAAGAAATCCTGAAGCGATGACAGTTATTGCAACTCCACCCAAATTCAAAGACTCAAGTGGAACAGAATATGATGCAACTGTTGCAGACTGATCAGCAGTACGAACATCTATTGCATAATTTTCCACATCAAGTTCAAGATAGTTTGAAAAAACTGAATAAGCAAGGTCATCAACCAATGTGCCTGCATTGAATGCTGTTTCTACAACATCAACATCAGGAGCATCTGTAACTCCGTGAAAAACAACGACATCAACTGTATTCATATCTGCTGCAAATTCACGGGCTTCAGGAAGTACATGCAAATTAAATGGAGTTGCAGGACTGTATCCGCTTGCACTCACAATGCCGTTTGCAACAACAACATAAGTTTCGTCAGCATCAAATGCAACAGGAAATGTAGCAATTGCATCATTGACAGACGTGGATGTGCCAGGAGCTATAGCAATAGCATGTTCAAGCCCTGCAGCAATATCAATAAAAGGAGTTGCAGTGCGGAAAGCAAAATCATCAACCAGAAGATTCCCGTTTAAATATACATCAACTTCAGCCGCAGCAGCATCAGCAGAATTGTGAATGACTTGCAAACGTGCATATTCAACTGAAGGAAGTTCAACAAGAGCACCACCCGAAGGCAAAGCAACCCAAAGTCCAAATGCAGGACCATTGCTGTTTGCCACAGGATTTAGAAAACCTGAAGCAACAACAGTGATAGCAGAGCCACCAAGTCCAAGTGTTGAAAGAGGAGCAAGATATTCAGCCAAAACAGAACTTTGATCATCAGGAAGAACCTGAAGTCCATAATCTTTCACAGGTAAAGAAAGATACCCATCGAAAAGACCATATCCAAGGCCATCCACAACAGTCACACCACCCAAAGTAATTTCATTTACATCAACCAGAGGCGCATCAGTAACTCCATGAAATACAAGTACATCAGTTTCTCCGGAAACTGAAGAAGTTTCTCTTCCCAACGGATGTACATAAAGATTAAAGGGTGAAGCAGGTGCATATCCGCTTGCACTCACAATGCCGTTTGCAACAACAACATAAGTTTCATTTGCAGCGAGTGTTAGTTGGAAATTTGCAATTGATTCAGTTACTGATATTGATGAAGCGGGAGCTATGTCAATTGACAATGGAACACCTGCTGGTGCATCAATAAATGGAGATGCTGTTCTGAATTCAAAATCATCAATGAGCATGACACCGTTTAAGTAAACATCAACTACAGATGCAGCAGCATCAGCTGAATTATGAATTACCTGCAATCTGGCAGTTTGTGATTGAGATATACCAATGATTCCCAATATTAATCCGAAAAATAAAATGTTTGTTTTCATAGTTTTAAATTTTTATTGTTTAACGATGAAGCAAAATTATTAAACAAAATTAACATAGAATCAATAAAAATAATATTTAACAAAAGTTTAACAAGTATTTGTGTATTTAGTTCTTTATAAAAGTGAAGTCAGAAGAGGGTTTGATAAGATAATTACATGAGATGTTGAAAAATGATTTGATGTAATTTTTTGTATTAAGAACTTATTGATTATTTAATTATATGCCTGGTACATTATATAATAATGTGAGAATTCATTGATTTTTTGTAATTTTGCAAAGAAATATTAAAATGCATGATTATGAAACATACGGTTTCCACTGAATGGAAAGAAAATTTGAAATTTGAATCACACATTGATAATCTGAAACTTACAATGGCTGCACCTCCAGATGCAGGTGGCGAACTTGAGGGAATACCTCCAAAAAAATTGCTCCTCAGTGCTTTGGCAGGATGCACAGGGATTGATGTGGTGTCTATCCTGAAAAAAATGAGGATAGAAATAGAGGATTTTAGAATACAGGTTGAAGCAGAGTTGACAGAAGAGCATCCAAAATACTATCATAGTTTTCATTTGATTTATGAATTTAAAGGGAGTAATCTGGATGAAGAAAAACTGAAAAAAGCCATTGATCTTTCTCAGGAAAGGTATTGTGGTGTGACAAAGATGTTTGGACATTTTGCAAAAATTACATATGAAATTAAAACAAAATAGAGTATGGAAATAATAATCATTATATTAGCTGTAGTTGCTCTGGTTGCTGGATATCTTATTTATCAGTTCAGAAAAATCCGCAATATGCCTCCTGTGGAAGACAGTAAGCATGTCATAACACTCACAGATGCCAATTATATGTCAAAAATTTCAAAGGGTGTGGTATTGATTGACCTATGGGCAGCCTGGTGTATGCCATGCAAAATGATTGCACCTGTAATTAATGAAATTGCCGAAGAATTTCAGGGCAGGTTGCTGGTATGCAAGCTCAATGTTGATGAACAGCGAAAAGCTGCTCAGGCTTTCGGAGCCAGAAGCATTCCCACACTGGTAATTTTGAAAAACGGAAAGGAAGTTGAACGAATTGTTGGAGTGAAAAACAAACCGCAGCTAATTAAGCAAATTGAGAAGTGGTTGTAATTTACTACCTGCTCAGTCTTCCCTGCAATTTATCCTTTCGGGGTAACCATTTGAAAACTATGAATCGTAATATCATTATAAATATGTAATTTAGTTGCAGAAATTTTAAAAACTGCAGCTATGAAAATCCGTTCCTTCTTCGTTTTTGTGTTTGCCTTGTTTGCAACAGGAGTATTTGCTCATGAAATACCATTTGGTTTTATTCCCAACAAGGGGCAACTTGTATATGAAGGGGGGCGCCCAGCTGACGATGTGCTTATGTACAATAATTTCGGAAGAACCATCATCTTATTCAAAGCTGACCGGATTACTTATCTCATTGAACGTGTTGATGAAGAAGCAATGGCTCATCTGAGATATCTCATTGATACAGATAAAGATTCAGCAAAGTTTTTTGAACTAAAGCAGCATCAGTATTATTACCGTCTTGATATGGTTTTTGAGAATGCCAATCCTGTGGCTGATATTATCCCGGGAGAATCACATTCATATTTTTTGAACTACTATCTGGCGCAATGTCCTGATGGGATTTTAAATATATATCCCTATCAGTCATTTACTTACAAAAATGTGTGGGATGGAGTTGATATAAAATTCATGTCTGACGGCACTGGAATAAAGTATGATATTATCCTGCATCCCGGAGCATCTGCTTCTCAGGTAGCATTCAGGTATGTTGGAGCAACTGCTCTGGAATTGTCAGATGGCATCCTCACTATCAAAAATCCTGTAAAAGATTTCCAGGAATCAATTCCCTATAGCTATTTTGTAACAAACAATGGTGTTGAAGAAGAAGTGCTTGTGAAATACAATGTTTCAGACAATGTTGTCCGTTTTATGGTTCCTGAACTGAGTTCAGATGATAAGCTTGTCATTGACCCTGCCATGACATGGTCAACATATTTCAATTTCAAACAGGACATGATCTGGGATCAGTCTGCACATGCAAGGGGTGATCACGTAATTTATATGACTCGCACCAACGATGCGACCATTCCGGATATTACAGGTGGCACAGGAGCCTTCACTCAATCAACAATGGCAGGAGCCAGAGATCTTGCGCTTTTGATGTTCAATAGCACAGGAGAATTACACTGGATTACACTTTATGGGGGTGAAGCTGCAGAATATCTGAAGGGCGGCGTAAATATTTCAGACGACAACAAAATATATGTAGTGGCCATGTCTATGAGTGATGCTTTTCCAATTCAAAATCTGCCCGGTGCATTTAACCAGGCAACAAGGTTTAACTATTTTGAAGATCTTGTGGTGATGCGTTTTGATATCAATGGAGTGAGAGACTGGTCAACGTTTATTCAAACAGATTATTATGCATCCAATGCGGGTATGGATGTTGGTCCAAATAACCATTTATATATTGTTGGTTATTTTGAACTTAGCTATAGATTTCCCCCATCAGTACCCATGATTGATCCGGGTGGTGGAGCATATTATCAGGCCACAAAAAGTACTGTTGCCGGTGATATGGGATTTGACCATGAGTCTTTTGTTTTGGAATTTAATACATCAGGAGCGATGGTGTGGGCAACATATTTCGGGTCAAACGGGCAGGAGAGACTTCACAAGATTGAAGTGGCAGACAATGGAACAATCTTCTGTTACGGTAATGCACAAACAAAAGTGACGTCCAGTCCTTCTGCTACACATGTGCCTAAGTTACTAAATGGAGGTGGTTATTATGATGATGTAATTGTTGGTCTTCCCGGAAAGTTGTATATGGTAAAATTTACTGCAAGCCGCGGATGGGTTTGGGCTTCTTTATATGGCGGAACAAATGGGTTTAATAATCCTCCCGGCGACAAAATGAACATATGCTCTGATTCGCAGAACAATATTTATTTTGTTGGAGGCACTCGTGCCACTGATTTTCCGTTGCTTGATCAGGGAGGTGGGGCATACTATGACAATGTGTTTGACGGAGATCCCAGTTGGGATTCAAATATGTATATTTTAAAATTTGCCAATAATACACAGAGAACCTGGGCTACATTTTTTGGTGGTGAAGGTTGGCACACCCGTCCGGGTTGTGCAGTTGATGCCAATGATCATTTGTTTGTTACTTCAGCAACCAATGCCACAGATCATCCCATTGTCAATCAGCCGGGTTCATATCATCAGCCGGTATCAGGAGGTGGAAAAGACGGACAGATTGCACAGTTTTCAGCAACAGGACAATTATTATGGAGTACTTATGTTGGAGGTTTTTATACTGACGAGGAATTGAATTGTCTTGCAGTATTAAATCCCGCATCAGGAACAGAGATATTTGCTTTTGGGCGCACTGGCGGCTCCACATCTCCATGCCTTTCCAGTTGGCCAATTGTTGATCCTGGTGGAAATGCTTATGTGGATACATTTCCATGCGTGGAGTATTATCAGGTGGCTATTTCCAAATTTTCAGCAGATCCTTGTGGCACACCTCCTGATGTGCAGATTGCCGCATCAGATACTGTTATATGTGCAGGGGAAACAGTTTCTCTTTCAGTCAGTGGTGCTCTCACATACTTGTGGTCAACTTCACAAACGGATAATCCATTGGTGGTTACTCCTTCATCTACAACTACATATTCAGTTACCGGCACTGATGGAAACGGATGTACAGCTGAAGCATCGGTAACAATTACAGTGCATCCATTGCCAGATGTTGATTTAATAGCCTCGCAGACCAACATTTGTATTGGCGATGATGTGACTCTCACAGCAAGTGGTGCAGACACATATGTATGGAGTCCTGTTGGCTCGGGTTCTGTATTTGTGCATACTCCTTCGGCAACCACAACCTATACTGTAACTGGAACTGATGCAAATGGTTGTGAAAATACAGCATCAGTTACTGTGAATGTTGCCTCTCAATATGATGCAACCATCAATCCTGCAGGACCTTTCTGTTTTGATGATCCTCCTGTTCAGCTCACTGCTGCCAATGGCGGTGGTGTTTGGAGCGGTAACGGAGTTAATTCAACAGGATTGTTTGACCCAGCTCAGGCCGGACTTGGTACGCATGCAATTACATATACAATTTCAGGTTCATGCGGAGATACTGACACAGAGAACATAATTGTTCGTGATTGTGATAACCTTCAATATCATGCTGTTGTGCCTTCGGCTTTTTCACCCAATGGTGACGGAGAAAATGATGTGTTGTTTGTAAGGGGTGAAGGTATAAAAACTTTGGAATTTGTCATTTATACCAGATGGGGAGAGAAGGTGTTTGAAACAACAAGCAAAGATAACGGATGGAATGGAACATATAAGGGAAAGCCCATGGACCCTGCGGTTTATGTGTATTCACTGAAAGTGACTTTTGATGATAATACAGAATTGCAGCATACCGGTGATGTGACTTTGGTAAGATAGTCTCTGCTTTTTTCTGATTAGTAAGACAGAAATCAGGAACTACAATTTATATTTCATTTATCTTTGCAGCTAAATATTGCGAGATATGAAATCATCCCTTCAATTGTTTTTAATTCTGATTATCTCAGGAATTATTTTTTCCTGTGCCAATAGAGAAATTTCAAAAGATATAAAACATGAAACTGTTCAATCCACAGAAATTGAAGAAGATTTTGTTGAAGAAGAGGAGTTGGAAAAAGAGGTGATTATCAAAAACTATAATCAGGATAATGAAGTTATGAAAAATTGCAGATTACAAATGACAATGGAATTGAGTTATCGTGAAACAAGCAAAGATTCGCATACAAGAAAACAAACAGTTTCAATTTGCGATTGTAATGTTGAAATGTTTTACGGAGTCACAGGTAGGTTTTTTGATGAATCAGAATTGATTATAAAGCTTAATGAGGAAAAGGAGCAGCAGATCATTGATTATCTGATTAAAAATGGATTAAATGTGAGCGTTGAAGAGCAACAGAAAACTGATGGGATAGGAATTGCCGGTACATTGATTCTTAATGTAACATCGCCTTTTGTTGCCCATATCAATATAAAAGGGAAAACCAACATTTGGGGAAGTGATGATTATGTGAAAAAAGAGTGGGGAAAGGAATATGTTGAAAGCAGGACAAATCTAAAAAACAGTCATTATTTTTCAAAGGCAGATTCGTTTTTGTACTTCTTGAAAAATTTGTAGAAAAAAAAACAGGGCATGAATTATCAGCCCTGTTTAATTGTAAGTTTCTTATTTGCAGTTTATTGCACCTCTTTCACGATAGCTGCAAAAGCTTCGGGATTGTTGGTAGCAAGATCAGCGAGAGCTTTTCGGTTGATATCAATATTGTTCTTGTTCAGTTTGTCAATAAACACTGAATAAGACATTCCGTTAATGCGGCAAGCAGCATTGATTCTTTGAATCCAGAGTGCTCTGAAATGCCTTTTTTTGGCTTTTCTGTCTCTGTATGCATAGGCAAGACCCTTTTCATTACGGTTTACTGCTACAGTGAAGATGTTTTTTCCTCTTCCAAAGTAGCCTTTGGTTCTGTTCAGAACCTTTTTTCTTCTTTGCTTTGAAGCAACTGAGTTTACTGAACGTGGCATAATTACCTCCTTTTTTTGTGTCTGCGCGCCTTTATTTCAAGGACTTAGTGAGCTACAGACAGTTAATAATTGATTTTTTCTTTACAGACACAACATGTCTTTCACATTGTTAAGGTCAGCTTTTGATACAATTGTGGAATAAGTCAGATTGCGTTTACGCTTTGTTGACTTTTTTGTCAGAATGTGGCTTTTGTAAGCATGTTTTCTGACTACTTTTCCTGTACCTGTCAGCTTAAACCTTTTTTTTGCGCTTGATTTGGTTTTTAACTTAGGCATAACTGTTTGTTTATTATATAGTAGTTATTATTTAGTTTTTGTTGTTTTATTTTTTTGGTGTCAGCATCATAATCATTCTTTTACCTTCTAGTTTTGGCAGTGATTCTACTTTTCCAAACTCCAGAAGTTCATCAGCAAATTTCAATAACACAATTTCTCCCTGTTCCTTATAGATGATTGAGCGTCCTCTGAAAAACACATCAACTTTTACTTTGGCTCCATCCTGCAGAAATTTTGCTGCGTGCTTGAGCTTAAAATTAAAGTCATGGTCATCAATGTTAGGACTGAGCCTGATTTCCTTTACAATAATTTTTGCAGCTTTGGCTTTGACTTCCTTTTGTTTCTTTTTCTTTTCATAAAGAAACTTTTTGTAATCAATGACTTTGCAAACAGGGGGCTGTACATTGGGAGCAATTTCCACAAGGTCAAGTCCCTCATCATCAGCAATTTCCAATGCTTGTTTAAGAGACAAAATCCCTTTGTCATCACCATCAAGAATAACTCTTACCATGGGTGATGTAATACGCTCATTGACGCGGTAAGGCTCCTCTTTGCGAGGCCTGTTTTGATGAAATCTGGGTTTTTGATGTGTTGCTATAGTTCAATCTCCTATGTTAATGAAACAATGTATTTATTTGATTATAATATTATTTTATTTCTTTTTCCAGTGCTTCTTGAATATGTTGTATGAAATCATTGACTGAAAAATGACCTAAATCACCCTGTCTGTGCTGTCTGACAGAAAGGGTGCCATTCTCGGTTTCTTTCTCACCTATGACTATCATATATGGTATTTTTGCCATTTCTGCGTCTCTGATTTTTTTTCCAATCTTTTCATTTCTGTTGTCAATTGAAACTCTGAACCCTTTGTCTTCAAGGGTATTCAAAATTCCGGCTGCAAAATTATGAAATTTTTCACTTATTGGCAAAATAATTATCTGATCGGGACACAGCCATAGGGGTAGGTTTCCACCGGTGTGTTCAAGAAGAACCGCTACAAATCTTTCCATTGAGCCAAATGGAGCTCTGTGAATCATAACTGGCCTGTGTTTTTGGTTGTCTGCTCCAATATATGAAAGGTCAAATCTCTCCGGCAAATTGTAATCTACCTGAATTGTTCCAAGTTGCCACTTTCTTCCAATGGCATCACGCACCATAAAGTCCAATTTGGGACCATAAAATGCAGCCTCACCAATCACCTGAACAGCTTCAAGTCCTTTCATCTCACAGGCTTCTATGATTGCACGTTCAGATTTTTCCCAGTTTTCATCACTTCCAATATATTTTTTAGTATCAGATGGATCTCGCAATGAAATTTGTGCAGTAAAATTATCAAAATTCAATGTGTTGAATATAATCATCACAATTTCAATCACTTTGATAAATTCTTCTTTCAACTGATCAGGTGTGCAAAAAATATGCGCATCGTCCTGAGTGAATCCTCTTACACGCGTCAATCCATGTAATTCTCCACTCTGTTCATAACGATACACTGTGCCAAATTCGGCCATACGTATGGGCAAATCTTTGTATGAACGTGGTTGAATTGCATATATTTCACAATGATGCGGACAGTTCATTGGCTTCAGCAAAAACTCTTCTCCTTCAACTGGTGAACCAATTGGCTGAAATGAATCCTTGCCATATTTTTCATAATGACCTGAAGTAATATATAAATTTTTATTGGCAATGTGAGGCGTAATCACCTGTTGATAGCCATATTTTTTCTGAACTTTTTTCAAAAAACTCTCCAGTTGTTCACGTACAATAGCCCCTTTTGGTAACCACAATGGTAAACCTGAACCAACATTCTGACTGAATGCAAACAACTCAAGATCCTTTCCCAGTTTCCTGTGGTCACGCTTTTTGGCTTCTTCAAGCATAAGCAGATATTCTTCAAGAAGCTTTTGCTGAGGAAATGTGATTCCGTAAATTCTGGTCAACTGCTTGCGGGTGATATCACCTCTCCAGTAAGCACCTGCCAATGATAATAACTTGATGGCTTTGATGTTCGACAAATCTGGAAGATGAGGCCCCCTGCACAGGTCAGTAAAACTTCCCAGTTCATATAAACTGATTGTCCCGTCTTCCAGTTCCTCAATCAGTTCAGTTTTATATTCATCACCCTTAGTCCCGAAAAATGACATAGCATCAGCCTTTGAAATTTCTTTGCGAACCATTTGATGATTCTCTGCAACAATTTCTTTCATCTTTTTTTCTATGGCAACAAGATCATCTTCGTTGATTTGATGTGTTCCAAAATCAACATCATAATAAAACCCGTTTTCAATATCAGGGCCAATTCCAAACTTAGTTCCCGGATATAATTGTTCAATGGCAGCTGCCATCAAATGCGCTGATGTATGCCAAAATGCAGCTTTCCCTTCTTCGTTATCCCATGTAAGCAACTGCAATGCAGAATCAGTTGTAATGGGACGGCTCAAATCTGCAACTTCTCCGTTCACCATAGCTGCAAGCGATCTTTTTGCAAGTCCCGGATGAATGTCATAAGCCACATCATATGCAGTGATATGTTGTTCGTATTGTTTTACAGTTCCGTCGGGCAAAGTAATCTGAATCATTCTGTTTTTTGTTTTGGGCTGCAAAATTACTAAAAATTACTGAAAATGAGCAGAGAAATTTTTAAGATGAAGATGATTTTGGTAGAAATTGATATCATAACAAAAAATACATTTCTTTTATCACAAAAATTTGTTTGTTTATTATTTATTATTACATTTGCTATCAGATTAAACCAAATTTTTCATGAAAAAAATTGTAATATTATTATTGTTTACATGTGCATTAAATTCATACTCCCAAATTACTTTGGAGCATGTGTATGATAGTGCAGCTACCTGGACACAATTAAAAAATCAACTTATATTTGTTGAATTTGATAACTACGAACGATACATCCGAATTGATAAGACAAACCGGATAATGACTTTTTTTGATGAAAATCATAATTTTATCTCCACCCTTTCTCTTGCTGCATTTCCAGATCTCTCAACCAGCCCTGATAATTTTAGTATCATATATATTTCTGATAAACTCTTTAATGTTGATGACAAGATTGAGTTCATGTATGTTTCCAGCCAAATGTATTCTGCTTATACAGGTATATATAATGAAGATGGAGTTTTATTATTCAGTGTATACAATGAAGCTCCTTGGGTTCAGCCTTCCTGGCACCATCAGCAATATCCAATATTTAATACATCCACAGGGACAAAGTTAATAATGAGTACTAATGATAATAAAGCGAAGGTTTATTCATTGCCCGGTACTTTATCTTCAAATATTGAGATAGATAATTCTCAATTACTTGACAACTACTATCACCTTTTTGCTTTTCCAAATCCATCATTTAACCAAACCACAATAGAATTTGACTTGCCTCCTGGAAACAAAAACGGGGAAATTGTGTTTTATACATTGCATGGGCAGGAAATAATGCGGTATATGATAACCAACGATATGCAATATATAAATGTGAATACTTCAAACCTATCTGCAGGTACTTATTATTATCAAATCCAATGCCCTGACGGATACATAAAGGGAGAAAAACTTACGATAATCAAATAGTTGATTAATAAACGTAATCTCAATACTTACATTATTGCAAATAGTTATTCCACTTAATCATTAATTATTCTGCATTAATCATTAAACATTATTTTACTACTTTTACAACAAAAATCAACATAGACATGAAGAGGTTAATTTTTGTATTTGCTTTGGTATTCTCATCCATCATTGCAGTTTCCCAGTCTCATGATTCGCTGGTGATAAAGGTTGATTCTCTTGAACGTTTGGTTCAGGATTATCGTCATCGTTTTGATATTCTGGAAAAACAAATTGATGATGTATTGTGGTTTCAGAGAGTGGGTGATATTTGCACTGTAGATAAGGTGTTTATCTATGGTCCGCCAAATGCCAATGTAAAAGACACCACAAAAGTTGGTGCATTAAACCCTGTAAGATTCTGGAGCTATGTGTTTATCCCTCACAGTATCAAGCACAAAAAGAAATATCCCCTTATCGTTTTTCCTCACGGGGGTGTTCATTCAAATTTTTCAACCTATTACACACATATAATCCGCGAACTGATGGTTCAGGGTTATATTGTTATTGCTCCCGAGTACAGAGGAAGCACAGGCTACGGAAAAAAATTTTATGAATTGATTGATTACGGGGGAGAAGAAATCGGAGATACCGATGCAGCACGTCAGTTTATGATTGATAATTATCCTTTTGTTGACAAGGACAGGGTGGGGGTGTTTGGATGGAGTCATGGCGGACTCATTGCCATGATGTGTTTGTATTTTTATCCGGAACACTATAAAGTTGGATTTGCAGGAGTCCCTGTTTCGGATTTGATAATGAGAATCGGTTACTGGGGAGAAAAGTATGAAAAATATTTCTCGGCAGATTATCATATTGGGGCCACAGTGGCTGAAAATCCTCAGGAATATAAACGCAGATCACCAGTGACGTATGCACACAAATTACAAACACCTGTTTTGATTCATACCAATACCAATGATGATGATGTCTACGCTATAGAAGTAATTGCATTAATCAACGCACTGAAAGCCGAAAACAAAGATTTTGTTTATGATATTTATGAAGATTTGCCCGGCGGACATGGATTTGACAGAATTGATACTCAACTTGCAAGACAAATCAGGTTTAAAACTTACAAGTTTATTGCGGCCTGGCTCAATCCACCCAAAAAGTTTAAATCGGTGAAAGACCTTGAGTTTGCAGCATATCCGGGGATGAAAAAAAAGAGATAAGAGATTAAATGATTGGATTATCTTTTTTCTTTTAACATTTTAATAATGAGAAACAAATCTTTGGTATTGTAAAATCTTTGTAATTTTGCAAAAAATTTCAAAACCCCATCCCCATGAAACTTGGTTTATTTACAGTATTTTCAGCCCTTTTCCTCTTTTGTTCTGCTCAAAAATCATCTGATTTTGATCAGCAACTCACAGAGAGAAATCTTTTGTACAATGATCTTCAGGCAGCCAAAATCAATGATACTGTTTTGCCCGAGCAACTATCAGTACATTATGAATCTATTATTTCCATTGACAATGTGTTGCTTGATGAATGGATTCCTCTGATGCTGATGAATAATGATTCATTATCACAGGCAATTCTCTCACAAAAAACTGAACATCAGATAGCCATGGCTGAATTGAAGGAAAAACACGATTTGTTTTTTTATGCGGCAGTGGGAACAGCAGGATTGATTCTCATTCTGCTTATTATTGTTATTGTTCAGGCTGTTTCAAAAGCGAAGTTAAAAAAGAAAGTTGGAAACTCAGCAAAATTAAAATCAGAAATTGATGAACTGAAATCTACAGCTGAGCAATATGATCATCAAATGGATGAAGCGAAATTGAACAAGGAGGAATTGGAAAAAAAGGTGCAGCAGTTTGTAAATCAAATTGAAGAAAAAGAGAAAGAAAAAAATACCGAGGTTTCAAATCTGAATAATCGTATATCAGAGCTTCAGAAAAACCTTGATTCATTATCAAATGAAAAGCAAACTGAAATTTCTGCATTGCAACAACAGTTGTTGCAAACACAACAGGTAGAAGATAATGATGATTGTATTGAACATGAACAACGGATAAAAGATATGGAGAATCTCATAGAAAATCAGAGAGATGAATTTCTGACTACACAGCGTGAAAAGGAGGTTCTCATTGATGATTTGAGAGCTGAGATTCACATTCTTCGCACAAAAATTGATGAAACAGAACGGGATGATAGTCATGAAAGGTTTTCTGAAGTATCTGATGTGATTGATGAAAACACAAAACTGAAGCAGAAAGCTGATGAGTTAAAGGATATCCTGGATGATTACAGACAGACGCTTGAAAAGGAACTTGAAATGAGAAAGGAATTGGAACAGATGTTAAAGGACATTATTCAAAAATAATATAAAAATATATATGGAAGAATCAAACAACAACCTGAATAATCAGGAACAGGAACACACGAAGGATGAACAGGAGCAAACGTCTCCCGCACATTTGTCTTCAGCTTCAGAAGAGTTGGAAGATGCAAGAAAACTAATAAATGAAATGAAGCAGAAATTTGAAGAAGAAAATTTGAAAATTGCAGAAATGAAAAATCAGCTTTATAAAGAAAAAGATTTCAAAGTTAGCAAGTTTGCTGCTTTTGATGGTCCCAGTTACTATATGGATCGTAAAGCATTTATATTTAATGTTTTTATTGCACCAGCAGGTGATACTGTGGAATTTTTCAGGGATGAAATTGCAAAAGTGCTCCCTTCATTTACAGAAAATACCAGCAAATATGTTATTGACCTTTTTGCTGATGTTCTCTTACATTCTTTGAAAATGGACATCAATTTGTTCATTAATAAATATGAAATTTCCTATGATGAAGATGAGTATGTGGTTGCCATTGAGTATCTTGATAAAACAGTCACAGAGAATTGTATTTATCTTGTTAGTGACTGGTTTTATTCTATTGCCAATAATGAAGATTTTGATTTTATTGGAGAATGGTCAAAAATTCAGGCTGAATTTGATAAAACATTTTATGGTGCCCCCACATTATATTCTTTGATTGAGGGTGGTTTGAAACGTGATATTCCGGTGTTGTATCTGTTTGAAGAAAATGAGTTTCAATGGGGTTATGGACGCAAACAGCTGAGAGGTCGTTCAACCACATTGCATACTGATAGTATTAAGGATACTGAGTTTACAATGTATAAGGATATGGTTGGTGATTTTCTGGATATGTGTGGTTTTCCCACTCCAAAAACCATAAACACTTTTGACGTGGAATCGGCTGTACTGGCATCAGCAAAAATTGGATTTCCATGTGTGGTGAAACCTGTTGCCGGACATAAAGGGCAGGGGGTAACCACTGGTATAGAAAACGAACAGGGCATAAGAGATGCCTTTGAAAATATTCTGACAATATATGAGGACAATGACATTCAGTTTGATGGTGCTCTTGTTCAAACTCAGATTTATGGTACTGATCATCGCTTGCTTTCTGTTGATGGTAAATTTGCTGCTGCTCTGCAAAGGGTGCCTGCTTTTGTTGAAGGCGACGGAGAGCATACAATAGAGCAACTGATTGAAGCTGAAAATTCAAAAGAAATAAGGCTTGACAATGCCCGTTCGCCATTATGCAAAATAAAAATTGACGATGATTTGCTTAATTATTTGGAAATTCAGGGGTTAAATCTGAGCAGTGTTCCTGAAGTCGGCGTTTCTGTCACTCTGAGAAGGGTTGCCAACATCAGTGCTGGTGGCGTGTCCTATAATGTAAGTGATAAAATTCATCCTGATAATATTCAGTTGGTTGAAGATATTGCTTCATATTTCAAGGTGAAATGTTTGGGTATTGATGTGCTTTCAAAGGATATTACCAAATCATGGAAAGAAGGGAATTTTGGAATTATTGAAATCAATGCTGGGCCCGGTGTATTTATGCACCTTGCACCTGCATATGGTGGTTCAATCGATATTCCCGGTAAAATACTATATTCGCATTTTAAAAACGATGCAAATGCCCGAATTCCAATTATTGCCGCCAATAATGTATCGAAGAATTTAGCGATGAAGATAAATGAACGTCTTCATGAACTGAAACCCGAAATTTTCTTCGCTTTTTTACTTGAAGAAGGAGTTTTCTTTAATGAAAGATTCTTTCATAAGAATCCTGATCATATTCAAAATGAAAAAATGATTCTCAGACATCCTTCAACAGATTTTGCTTTGTTTGTTCATGATAAAGATAATATTTACGATTTTGGCCTTCTTCATACTGGAGCTGATTTAGTTGTTCTTGACAATGCAGCATATGCAGAAGAGAATGTGTTGCTGAAACAATTATACAAGGATTGCCCTCTCATTGAGATAATTGAAAATCAGGCTGAATTGCTTGTCAATGATCAACTTGTGGAAACTGTCAGATTTGAAACTGACGAAGAAAAGGATCAGGTAATTATGGATTTCGTTGACAAATATCTGCCTGATTTGATTTACAAATACGATTAATTTGTGATTGAAATAAAAAAAAAAGCGGACAGTTTGCCCGCTTTTTTTGTGATAAAAATTTGTTATTGCATTATGATGGTGTAATTCTGTCCCATGTATGTGACCACAATGATGTTGTCGCATGTGCCGTCACCGTAATCAACAAAGATGTCATCCTGATAACCATCGGCGGTGATTTTTAATTTTCCTGCAACAATAAATGAGCAGTTTGTTTTCACGTGTAGCGCTTGCAGAATAACAATTTCGTATGAATCGCCGTGCACTGTTTCTCCATTTTGATAACCGGTAACAAGATACTCATCATCCCATGGATTCAAAATAGTTGGTTCGCCTGCAATCCACTCGCTGGTCAGTTCACTTATCCACATAATTGTGCCGCCTGTGTATGTTACCTGACCATCAGTGTAAACAGTAAAACTCAGGTTGTTGTTAGTATTAAGTCCATTGTTTGTAATTGTTTGAACTCCCTCAACCAACACATCATTGTGATAGTAATTTTCAGGTGTAATTGTAATGACAGTGCCTTCTTCGCGGTACCATCCTGTGGTATGAAGATTGATTTTTCCTCTTCTGTAAACACCATCATTGCCCAAGCATCCCACAGCGCCATAATCTATTACGATAGTTTTGGGGAAAGTTGTCCAGTCATAGGGTGTAATTGTAATGGTAGCACAATCTGTATTAACCAAACTGAGTCCCTTTCCACCGTTGGTTTCGTCTTCAGCCTGAATCATACCGGCTTTCGACTGGTTGCTCATATCTGAAAATGCTCTTTCAGCAATGGCGTTATCTCTAACTACATCTGCTGGTTTTTCGTCACTTTTGTCGTCTTTTTTGCATCCTGTGGTGGCAAAGCCAATGAGAAGACTTAACAGGATAATTGAAATTCTTAATGTTGTTTTCATGATTGTGATATTTTAATGATTATTTTTGGTTTGATGAAAGTATTACACAGAAGAATTGGGTTACCCTTACGAGGTTGCAAAAATAACTGTTATATTTTATGTGTTTTCATTTTTAAAGTTTAATAAGCTTTTTTGAAGCAATGCCTTTTGAATTGACTGCGATGAAATTATAAACACCTGCCGGTAACATTGAGATTTCATAACTTGAAACAAGCTGGCTTGCATGTGTATTCCAAACGATCTGTCCATTCATATCCGTTATTGTGATTTCAGAAGGTTCATTTATCTCAATAGTAAGTTCTTCATCAGCTGGATTTGGATAAATATGTATCAAATCATTATTAGTGTTGTAGTTTTGCACGGAAAGGTCAGGTTTGCTCAGCAAAAGATAGACAGGGATTAAAATTCCGTTATTGAAATCCACTAAGTTCAAATTAAAGTTGAAAGCAATCACCACATCTAATGTTTCAAAATACCATAGGCCTGAAGTATTGAAATAATTCCCTGCATGCCCCATGATAAGTCCGGGTATGATTGTGGTGCCAAGACTGTATTCGCTCCCGGGATGTGGAGAAAGAAGTTCATTGTATGACGATTGAGAAATGATATTTCCGTCAATAAGAGTATTAAAGTAATGTATTTGATTATCAAGTGTTGAAATAATTTCACCTGCACCAATTGCAAAAGTGGGTGAAACTTGTGTATAATCTTCAAGTATAGAATTGAAATCAAAATCGGCATAGCATCTCATATGGTTTTGAAAAATGACATTGGTATCAGGGAAAAAAGTATTATTCAGCCCTGTCGGATTGAGGATATTCTGTGTTGCATATTGATAATAAGACATGCCGCATGCAGATTCAATGATTTTTGTAAGAATTACATACCCTGTATTATTGTATTTCATGCTATCCCCCGGAAAAAAATCAGGAGGATGAGAAAGAGCAATGCTAATGAGTGAATCAGATGTGAATGAAGCATTTGGGTCAGTTAGAAGAGAATTCATCAAATTGAAATCGTCTGTGTAGGAAAAAATTCCGGATGTGTGATTGAGCAAATGTTTCAGAGTGATATGTTCACTATATGCTATTTTGTTTGTAAGAGTTGTGTCGAGCCATTTTCCTATGGTGTCATGAATAGACAGGATGGAGTTATCAACCAGATGAAGAATTGTAACTGCCATGATGTTTTTGGAAATACTTCCTATTCTGTAAAACATTGATGTATCTGCCTGTTGCATTGTGGAAATATTTGCTATTCCTGATTGTCCTTTCCATGTCCAGTTATCTGACCTGCTGTGAACAATCATAATCCCTCCCGGACTATTATTGTTAATTACACAGTCATCAAGTATTTTCTGAAGGCTGTCTGCTACTCCCCATGGAATGATTTGGGCGTTCGTTTTGTTTTTCAATGAACACATTGATATGCAAAGAAAAACAATGGGATAAATGAAGAATCTGAGTTTGTTCATGTGTTTAAGATTGATGTGTCAACGGTTTTAAGGAGTTTATTAAAAGTGGTTTAATTATTTCAGTGAGAGATTATAATTTTTGAAACAGACCTTTGATTTCCGCTCACAGCCATTATATGATATACACCGGCAGGAAGCATTGAAAGATTGTGATTGCTTGTTTTATTTTCAACCAATTGACCATACACTTTTTGTCCGCTATTATCAAATACAATGATGCTTCCTGTTTCGTACTCCAGTTCAATGGTGATGTTTCCGTCGGATGGGTTTGGATATACCCTCAGATTTTGAAGTAATGAAGTGTTGTTTTCATATTGTGCAATGCTCTGAAGGGTAGTGTCATATGGTTCAATAATTATAACTCCCGAGTTAAAATCACTCAGAAATATTCTTCCTTTGTTGTCAATCGTAATGTGCTCAGTTCCAAAAAGTTCTTTAACTCTACCTCTTGCCAGAAATTCAGCAGCAAACTGAATATTGTCAAGGTCAGAAACATCCAGAACAATCAATCCGCTTTTACGGTCTCCAACGTAGAGAATGTTGTTTTTTAAATGAAGTTCAGTAGCAACCATTTTTGTATTCTCATATGTTTTCAGATATGTGAAAGATGAGTCTTTCCATTTGAAAAATTGAATTTTATCCCATCTGGCAACTGCAACAAGGCTGTCTTCAACGGCAATTGAATATATGGAATGAATAGTTTGATCTGCAAGGTAAGTGTCAATAATTGACAGTGAGTCGTTTTGAATTCTTGCAGCTGCGAGATACAATCCTGTGGTTGCAAGGCTGTCATTTTTATATCCTAAGAATAAAATGTCGTCTTGAATAGTAAAACAATCCGGAGTGTTGTAAACTGTTGTTTCAAAAAGACTGCTGTCTGATGAATTTATGGGATCAATAATGGTTATACTGCTGAAAGGAGTAAGTGGAATTTCTTTTCCCACAATAACTCTTTGTCCAAGATTGGTGTTTATTGTATTGACAGAAACTACCCAATTCATTGTCAGCTTTTTTACGGTGTCGGGTTGTCCTCCCATTAGCCATGGTTTGAGGTTAAACAGATGTCCGCTTGATAGAAAAACTAATGTGTCATTTATAAAATCAAAATCAGATACAAAAAAGTGCTGTTTGTTCTTGATAGTAAACAAATGCAATAACTGTGGTTGTGTCATATATCCGTTCTCAAACAACAAACTGTCAATATTGTATGCAACAAGACCCCAGCCTTCATGAGCCACCCAAAGCGTATCGCCCCGAATTTTGCTTTTATGTGTCCAGCCACCTGTTTCCAGCAGCATTAATGTGTCCAGTGGATCACCGTTTGATATATTGTTAATGGCAATTCCCAGCCATTCAGAAGCTGTGGCCATATAGTCTGTGCCATGCATAAGGGCAATATCAAAATGCCACAAACCGGGATTGTAATGTTCAATCATTTCCATTCTGCTTGATGGTAATCCAGTTGCATCCATAACAGGAATATATGACAGAGGTGCACCCAATGAATCATTGACTGCACATCCTGTTGCTATGTATAGTGTGTCATTTCTGCTATCCATACTCTGTATGTTTGCAGCAGCTAAAATTGGAACACCATTAATTAGTAAAGTATCAACAGGCGTAAGATTATTTCCTGATAGCTCAAGTGCAAAAAAGTATGAGTTTATTCCTGAGTTTGAAGAACTTCCGCATACATAGATAATTGTATCATTCAAGTCAGCAAATCTCATTCTTGTTGTTCCTAAAATATGAGGACTGCTCCATTGTGCGATTGGGTTATTGTAATCGGATTTATCATACACTTTTATGAATCCGTTGAAAATGCCTTTTTCAGCAACAACTACTTTATTATTCCTTTCAGTAACAGATAAGGTGATGGCATGAGGCCCTAGAATGGTATCATTTTGAAATACGGTGCCATTAAATGTTAACATTCTTAATCTGGCATTTGTCGTAATGAGAATCGTATCACCTGTCATGCAAATGTCATTTGAAGCCAGAGTTTCAGTGGGAGCTGCCCAGTTATGTACAATATAATGGTCGATAATTCTCAAGGTGTCTGTTGTCAGATCTATGGCATAAATACCTCCATAGGTTGCTGAAACGATAAGTATATCCTGATTAAATAGCAAGGTTTTGTTAATGACGCCGAGTAAAGGCCGTTTAGCATAAAGTATAGGATTTTCAGGGGTTTGCATGTCATAGACCCATAAACTACTCCCACAGCCGGCAATAAGTCTTTTGCTCGTTTCATCCCAGTTCACATGGAAACTTGCCCCTCCTGGGGTATGTCCAATGCGTTGCAATTGAATCTGGCATGTGCCAGTCATTGAAATTATGAAAATGAAAATGAAAAGAGTAAATTTGTAATAATGCTTCATGGTTTTTATATTTTATATGATATAATAATTCCACTATGAAAATTTTTCATTGCAATAAGTCTTCGTAAGGTTAAGTAAAAAAAACGGGCTCAATGCTGAACCCGTTTTTCAGTAAATTATCAGAACATAAAGTTGAGTCCTGCAGAAATATGCAATCCGTTTGATTTTATTTTCTGTTCGTAGATGTCCATGCTTTGTGGATTGTCATTGATAAACCTTTCGTTAAGTTTCAATTGTTGTCCTTCGTAACCAATATTGAAATTCAATCCCACAACCGGAATAAAAAACACATTGAAACCAAGATTTCCAATAGGTCCCCAGCCAACATATTTGTATTCCTTCGAAACAAGAGCATAAGTTTCAAACACTGTTAGCATAGTAAAGTGTGCTCCACCGTTAATATACATATTGAAAACGGGAGTATTGACAATGTAAATATCAGTTTGCAGGCCGAAACTTATTGTTCGGTTGTTTCTGGGTTGGTTAGTCAGAGTGTCAATAATGAAGTTCCCGAATCTGCTGTATGCACCTACGCTCCACCTGTCGCGGACACCCATCATGAGGCTGACAGGAATAATTTGAGTGCTGGTTTTCATCGTATCAACATAGATGGAGGAAAGTGGCCCGACAGACACTGTGGTGGTTGTGTGAGTTGTAAACATACTTGTTCCCACTCCCAGCTTAATTTGTACCATATCTGCTTCATGTTGTGCCAGCATAATCATTGGTATAATAAGCAGTAAACCGATTAAAGATAATTTTTTCATAGCTTTTCTATTTTTTATTGATTGATTTTGTTTACAAAACTAATCAAAAAATACGGATTTGTTCACTGGTCTGTAACGTCCTTTAATTGCACCACCTGCAGATGTCTGCTGTGTCAAGTCAGGAGAGTAGCTGCGATCAAGCCAGAGAGTGCCGTTACCGTGAGCCAGAATTTGAAGTTTGTTGTAAGTCATAATAATACTTTTACTGTTCAGATTAGTTTGAGTAAATACCTGAGCATCGCCTTCATTGATACCATTTGCAGTGAGAATAACAGAATGATTGGCTGAAAGACTGTCGCCCACCCAGAATAGTTCATAGGCCTGTGCTCTTGAAATGGTGTCAAGACCTGCGGGATAATCTGTGGGAGTAATGGTAATTGTGTTTGAAAACTCATTTCCATCTGTGTCTTTCCATGTGAAAGTACCGGTTTGAACAAAGCCGGCATAATCTTTTTCATAATATGCCAGTGTGCTTTTAAAAGTGAGCAAATCGCCATTGAAACGCACTTCGCTTGGATCTGTCAGTTGTAACAATGTTCCAAGTGCATTGCCAAATTTGAAACGTGCCCATGCATACGTTTTGTCTTCGTTGGCATTGTAATACAGTTCGTATTCACAATAAATTCTGTCCTGATTCACATCTGATGAATTTTCACTTTCGCATGATGACAGAACAAACATAGCTGCAGAAGCTATAAAACCTAAGATTAAAAATACTTTTTTCATAATTGTTTGTTTTTTTTTGGGTTATGCAAAGATTACACAAAAATTTCAAATGACCCTTATGTGGAAATGTTAAAATTTTTTTTCAACTGTTTTCTATTCTAAACTTTCCAATTCAAACTTAACCACAAAGTTCACTAAGAATGCACAAAGAACACAAAGATTTTTACTGCTCACCATAAAAAATTTAGTAGTTTTTTTTTAGCCGCTAATACCAGAATTTTCACAAATATGTTGTGCCAGGCGATACAAAATGCAAAAACATGATCTCCCTTTTGTGTTTGTGTCACAAAATTTGTTCCAATGAGTACTGAACTTGATGACAAATTTTGACAAATTTTCTGCCAAAAAACACATTAGGAGACATTGGTTTTCAACGGGCTGAAGCCCGTTGCTATTGAATTTTTTATGTTATGTTTTTTCGTTCATAATGAGGTTTGTTTTGCTCAGGGCTAAAGCCCTTCGCACAACAATTTTTAAAACAAACATAGCCTTTTATATTGCTGAGAGTTTTTGCAAACACAAATAACATTGATATATTATTTAAACAATGATTCGTATGAATTTTTTTCTGCAAAAGCCATGAAACAGAAAATTAAATCAGCGTCAGCAGATTTAATTTTGACACTGTTTCAAATTTTGATAACGAAAGCTTGCTTTCAATTTATGAAAATTTGAAACAGTGTGATGTCTTTTGCAGAATTACCGGGCTTATTCGTGGAAATATGTGTATTAGTGGCTTATAAGAAATGTGCTGAGTAGTTACTTTGTATCCGCTCTTCTGTTTCTGTATAAATCTTTATCTATGCAATCTGAAAAATCAATTTGTTTGTCAAGTTTCAGGAATTGTTCGACTTTTTTAATTTCTGATAAAGGATTTGACAGCAGTGTATTATAATTAATGTGTAAAACTTCCATATTGTGTTTTTTACTGAACCACTCGAGGAGCTGTGTTATGTGGTTTTTGTATGTTTCTTCAAGATGTGCAGGGTAGGTTTTTGACTCTTTGCCCGCAAGTGATTTCATTTTTTCCTGAGAATCAATAATTTCTCTCAGGTTTCGGTGCATGAAAATGATTTTGTAGTTATGTTTTAACGGAAGATGTTTTAGTAATGGGGATACAATTTTCACAACTTTTCTATTTGCTTCCTCAAGCCATTTTTTATTTGCAGCCAGATTTTTCACTGCTTCAAACTCAAAATACCCTTTTGGGTTGTTGTAGTCAGGCGTTCTTATATTGTCGGTGAGTATTTCTTGTCCTGCTTTTTCGAGAATCTGCATCATGAGTGAAGTGCCTGATCTGGGCAAACCTGAAACAACAATGATCTCATCATTTGAAGCATTTTTCTTTAATTGTTGTTTTGGTTTTATCAGTATCTCTGTTTCATCTGTAAGTTCATCAGGTTGTAAAACAGGAGTTTCAGAAAATGATTGCTTTAATTGTGCAGCTCTTTTTTTATCATCAAGATGATTTTCAAAAATATTGATTAGCAGGTTTCGTGCAGCAGCAATGCCAGGGGCCATTTTTACAGTTACCTCAAGTGCAGCTGCAGCATGTTTATATTCTTTCAGTTGAAACAAGCATTGACCAAGTAAAAAATGTGCTGTGGGAAAATGAAAATGCAAACCGGTGAGTGTAAGAAGTTGTTCACATGCATCTTCATATTGCTTCATCATCATAAGAGCACGGGCATAATTCAATAATGCATGAGAACTATCCGGGTTAATCTTGAGCATTTCCTCCAGAACAGGAAGGGCATCTTCTGCTTTTTTTAGCTTCAAATATGTTTGCGCTATTCTGCTTTTAATGCTCATCTGCAATTTTCCGGTTGCTTGCAACTGTTTGAGTTTGCTCAATGCTTCTTCGTTTTTTCCTTCCAGAATCAATAAATCTATCAACAGCAAATCAGACATTCTCAGGTCAAAATTGATTTGTGTGTAGGTTTTTAATCTTTTTTCAATCCTTTTTAGTTTTTTTTCTGAAGGCGAATCCTTTTTCTCAGTTAGTGACATTACTTCATCTTCAAGTTTCTGGATTGCACTTTTTGATGGTTTTCGTTTCTTTAAATGTGTTTTAAAGTTTTGAATATATTGTTCTGCTTCTTTCAGGCGGTTTTGATTTATAAGAGTATTTATAAGCAGGTTGGTTCTTTCACTTTCATTGGGATTGGTTTCGTAAAGTTCTTTAAGAATATCCACAGCATCATTTGTTTTGCCACCTTCAATCAATACTTTCGCCAGATTTATTTTATTGTCTGATATGGTTTTTTCTATGGCTTTCTCACTTTTGGGGTCAATTTCGTCAATGTAACCAAGTGCAGCCAATTGTTTGATAATGGCAATATTATCTGCTGACTGATGTCGTTCTTCTTCGGAAAACATTCCGTGATTGCCCTCTACATTGTCCCATGAATCAATGTATGTAACATCAGGTTTTTTATCAAATATTTGAGAAAGAACCATTCCGTCCATATCTTTTCCCACAGGCAGATTCATCATTGCAAGTATTGTGGGTGCAATATCCAGTAATGTTGCTCCGTAAAGTGTTTCATCCTTTTTGATGTCCGGACCGCATGCAGCAAAAATCCCATGGTTCCGGTGTTGTATTGATGGAGCTGCATGTACCTGTGGAAGTGCTTTCATCCTCAGATTGCCCGAATGAAAACCATGGTCACTGACAATTATGACAGTTGCATCTTCACCTGCCAGCTGCATCAGCCTTGCAATAAGCATATCCTGAAATCTGTAAGCAGCATTCACCACATTTTGGTAGATTTCAAAATCTTTTTCATTGACATGGGGCAGTCTTGGAGCATGATAATTCATAAAAGCATGGCAGAAATGGTCAATCATATCAAAATAGACAGCTGCAAATTTCCATTCCTGATTTTCCAAAACCCATGTAGCTGCGTGCTGAATATTTGCAGCCTCACAAATGAGTTTGGCTATAACTGTAAGTCTTTTATCTTTTTCCTGATTCACTGATGCAGCCGATGGCACAAAGGGGAGTATATGCTCCTCTGTAAGTTCAAATGGGTGAATGAGCAGATTTATGAAGAAACGTTCCAGTAACTCGGGATGAACAGTACCGGGATAAAACTTCCATTCTCTGGGATTTAATTGAACCTTGTGGAAAAAATTGGAAATCATACAACCGTTGATTTTTTCAACAGGATGTGATGGCCACCAACCCACAACATGATTTTTAATGTCAGATTGACTGAGAATATTCCACAGTGCTTTTGTTTTTCTTGAAAGACTGGTGACAGGCTGGACTGATTTATACGATTTATCAGGTTCAATAAATCCAAGAATTCCGTGCTTGTCAGCTCTTTTTCCTGTGGCAATTGATGTCCACAACATGGGAGAAAAACAAGGTTGCAGTGTTGCAAGTTCACCAATAACTCCGTTTTCAATGATTTTTTTCATGGCAGGCATATGTCCTGCATCTACCAATGGGTGAATTATTTGCCAATCAGCCGCATCACAGCCTATAAGCAAAACTTTCTTTTCAGGCTTTTTCATTTTTTTGTTTCTCAGCAGAAATAAAAGTATTTTTTGAAGTATAGTTGTTCCTTGCTCTGGTATTTCTTAGAGCAGCAAGTCCTTTATACCCCACTGCCAAAAGCCCCAAAGATCCTTTTTCATTAATAATCAAAGGGTTTCCTTTGTCGTCAGTAAATTCAAATTCCTCTTTTTTCAGTTCTTCAATGAGTGTTTTTGCTACAAGTTCTTTCTCGTCTTTCATTCAATGAATTATTGTTTAATGAATTTAACAAGCTGATTATTATTGTTAATGTCAAGATAATGAATAAAATACATACCTGATGCGAGAGAAGAAACATCAATTTGGTGGGTTCCGGCTGCATGCTGTGTGTTGAAAATGACTTTTCCGTTCAGTTCCATGATCTTGATTTCACCCTCCAATGGCATTTGAACATTGACAAAATCAACAGCAGGTGATGGGAATGCACTGAATACGCCTGAGAATAATTCATTGATATTGCTCATTCCAGATGTGAAATCAATGGATTTTACATTAGACAGAATTGTGTTGCTTTCAATAACAGAATATACGGTATATTGCGTGTTCTCTGTAAGGCCAGAGAGGGCAAATTCCCCGGCAATGAACTCTGTAGTGACAGCATTCCCTGAGTTAACAGCGGAGGCACCGGCTGCCCCTGTGCCGGCCTTAACCTCGTCTTTGTCAGGTGCAGGATCTGTAGCCAATAGAACCACATAATATGCAGTGCCAGTTTTTGAAGGCCAGTATTGAGCAACTGCAGATGTTGTTTGAATTAAATCTACTCCGGTGAGATTCATATACACTCCAACAGTATCGCCTGCCATAATACCCACCTCGGGTTGTGATTCATAGGCAAAGCCTTTAACGGTTAATGTATTAAAACCTGTTTCAACATTAATCATAATCCAGCCGTAGTGAATATCTGTGCCAATATTGAAATGAACTCCAATGTATTTATCTCCCTGACCGGAAAAAGGCCCAAAGCTATTATATCCCAGATTGTAAATGAATTCAACTGCATTGAAGCCTCCAGTGCTGTCAATTACAGCATTTTGATTCAGAGCTGCAACCAGACCATAAGGTCCATATTCCATTATTCCGAAATTGATATCTGCCTTGTATATTCCTGCAGCTTTGGCTTGAAATGACCAGTAATACCAAGTGCTAGAATAATATGAGCTTCCTGAAGTAAAATAATAGTAAGAATTGATTTCAAATTCACTAACAGCATCATTGTTAAAATCAATGTCATAACTGTCATAATTATATGGATCTAAAATGGTGTCAGGGTTTACATCAGTATAAACAGCCTGAGCCTTAGCTTCATTTGCACTTCCCAGTGCAATAAAAGCACCTGCTGCACCAGTATATGCAGCTAATTTTTTAGTAAATGTTTTTTTCATGGCGTGGAATTTTTTACAAAAATAGTATGTTTATTTTAAAAAACAAACAACAAAACTATTTTTTTACAAATTTTACCATTTGGTTGTTGCCCTGAATATCAGTAAAATGGATAAAATACATACCAGATGTCAGAGCTGAAACATCAATGTTGTGAGTTCCGGCTGCATGCTGTGTGCTGAAAATTACTTTTCCGTTCAGATCCATAATCTTGATTTCACCTTCCAATGGCATTTGAACATTGATAAAATCATCAGCAGGTGATGGGAAAGCACTGAATACACCAGAGAATAATTCATCTACATCAGTCACAGTAGTTGTAAAATCAATGGATTTTACATTTGACAGAATTGTATTACTTTCAATAACAGAATACAATGTGTATTGAATACCGTCGGTAAGTCCTGATACTGCAAATGCTGAAGCAATGTTTTCTGTAGTAATAGCATTTCCGAAATTGGCTACTGTGGCACCAATAGCACCTGTTCCGGCTTTCATCTGGTCTTTGTCGGGCTCTGGGTCAGTTGCTAATTGAACCACATAATATGCAGTTCCTGTTTTTGAAGGCCAATATTCAACATCTGCAGATGTTGGCTGAAGGTTTGAAACGCCGGTGAGATTCATATACACCCCAACAATATCGCCTGCCATAATACCCACCTCGGGTTGTGATTCATAGGCAAAGCCTTTTACCGTGATTGAATAACTACCAAACACCATATTGACGAGAATCCATCCATAATGAACATCTGTTCCGATGGTAAAATGTACTCCAATATATTTATCTCCAGCACCTGGAAAATTTCCCCAATTATTATATCCAAGATTCCAAAATGTTGAGTTTGTTAAAAAGTCACCTGAATTATTTACAATATCTCCATTGGCAAGGGCTGAAGCTTCCCAAGATGTCCCCAATATCCCAAAGTTGTTGTCTGCTTTTGTGATTCCTGCGGAATAGTAGCTGAATGTATTATAGAAAATTGAACCGGAGTAAGTAGTATAACTGTAAGATGAAAAGATATAAAAAGTCTCGATACTAAACTCACTTATTGCATCATTATTAAAATCAATATCATAGATGTCAAAACTAACAGGATATAGAACTTCATCAGGGTTTACATCTGTATAAACAGCCTGAGCTTTAGCTTCACTTGCACTTCCCAGTGCAATAAAAGCGCCTGCTGCACCAGTATATGCAGCCAATTTTTTGGTAAATGTTTTTTTCATGGCGTGGAATTTTTTACAAAAATAGAAAGAAATCATTTAAAATGAAATTTTTTTTTCATGACCTGTAATAATTTTTCTTTCACAGAATAAAGATAGATTTCATTTCCCGTTTCCTTCTCTATTGAAGTGACACTCTTATCCGTAAATCCGCATGGATTGATGTGGTTGAAATAGGAGAGATCTGTATTCACATTGAGTGCAAATCCGTGCATGCTCACTCCTCTGTTTACTTTGACTCCCATGGCACATATTTTTCGTGTTTTCTTAGGATTATCAGTGTCAATCCATACTCCGGTGGCTCCATCAAGCCTTTCTGCATTTATGTTAAACTGTTTGAGAACTTCAATGATGGATTCTTCCATTTTGTGAATATATGATTTCACTCCCAATCCCATTGCTTCCAGATTGAAAATGGGATATCCCACCAACTGCCCCGGTCCATGATATGTGATGTCTCCGCCACGATCAATATGAAAAAACTGTGCACCTGTTGAGTTCAGTTTGAGAGTGTCAAGAAGCAAATTTTGTTCATTTCCAAATCTGCCCAAAGTATATACATGCGGATGCTCACAAAAAATCAAATGGCCGGCAGGATTATCAATCCCACTCAGCTTCAGGTCAATGATTTCTTTTTGCAGTTTTTCCTGAAATTCCCAAGTGTTTTTATAATCCGATAAATCGGGCAGGTCATGAAAGCAGACTTTCGTGTTTTCTTTCATTCACTTATTTGCTTTTGTCAGGTCCTTTGTCTGGGATAGGGTGAAGTTGAGGGAATGTCTTCATATCTTCCAGAATAACTTCTATTGCTTTTTCAAGCTGCGTGTCTTTTCCCAAAAACTCTTCATAGGGATCATTATCTATCACAATATCAGGTTCAACTCCCCAACCTTCAATAATCCATTCGCCTGTTTCAGGATGGTAGGAAGCAAATTCAGGTCTGTTCAATACTGCACCGTCAATAAATGGCAAAGTTCCTCTGATTCCAACCACACCTCCCCAGGTTCTCACACCAATAACTTTTGCAATACCGTAATGCTTGATGCCATATGGAAACAAATCTCCGTCTGATGCTGAATACTGATTTACAAGCACGACGATTGGTCCGTTTATCATTTGTCTTGGAGTGTGATAGGGAATCTGAACATTTCTTGCCATATTTCCTCTTTGTACCTGTCTTTGCAGTCGCTCAATAATCATTGGCGAAACGTTGCCGCCGCCGTTGCCACGGTCATCAATAATCAATGCTTTTTTGTGAATTTGAGGGTAGAAATATTTTGCAAATTCATTCAATCCGCCCGGACCCATGTCTGGGATATGCACATATCCAACTTCTCCGTTTGTGGCCTCTGATACCATGCGAATATTGTTTTGTACCCAGTTGTAGTAATACAGTTCAGATTCATCAGCAATGGGCACAACAATGACCTTGCGGCTGTTTTTAAATGAAGGTCTGTCATTTACTGTGAGTTCAACCTGCTTCCCTGACTTATCAACGAGCAATTCAAACATGTCATTATATCCGGACAAATCATTTCCGTCAATGGCAAGAATATAATCACCTTCATTAATATTGACACCTGCTTCTGTGAGAGGGGATCTCAATTTGCTGCTCCAGTTGGCTCCTTCAAGGATTTTGTCAATTTTGTAATATCCTGAACTTTCACGTGTAAATTCTGCGCCGAGCAATCCAAGTGAAATGCGGTTAAGTTTTGTCAGGTCTCCTCCGTTCACGTATGCATGACCCACATTCAATTCACCAATCATTTCGCCGATGATATAATTCAAATCGTGACGATGATTTACATAAGGCAGAAATATTTCATATTTTGTTTTAATGCTTTCCCAGTCAACACCATGCATATCAGGCATGTAGAAAAAGTCTCTCATTTGGCGCCAGCTCTCATAAAATATCTGAGCCCATTCTTCTTTCAAATCAGGCCATACTTTCATCTCAGATATGTTGACTTTCTTTTCAAATTTTGCGGGTGCAGATGGGATGTCTATCAAGTAGTAATCCCGTTCTTTTCTAACCAACATTTTCTTATTATTGGTTGTTGTCTGAAACGAACTGCATTCGCCAATTTCTTTTTCTTCACGTTTTGTATAGTCATACATAAACATAGCCCACTTTCCGTCATTCCGTTGGCGCATATACCATACTTTGTCGTCTTTTCCGTAAATATTTCTATAGTTTCCGGCCTCAACAGGCAGTGAAAGTATGCGCGCTTTCATGTTTTCAGTATGAATCTCCAGTGGTTTGTTCTGTGATGTTTTATCTTTTTCATCTTTTGCTTTGTCATCTTTTGAAGGAGCAGGTTCCATACTTACTTCATTGTTTTTTGGGGCAAGAGGACTTGGTGTTTCTTTTGAAAGGGTGATGAAATAGGGTTTTGACTTCTTGCTGTATGAATGATTCCACTCGGTACTACTGTATGTAGGATTAAAATCCCTGTCAGAAATGAAATACAGATATTTTCCGTCAGCGCTGAACTCAGGGCTATATGACCGATACCATTCATCTGTCACCTCCCATGATTTTTTGTCATTGAGGTTATATAGTCTGATGGTGCCCATCCCATTTGATTCTGGATTTGTATATGCAATCCATTTGCTGTCAGGACTCCATGTAAAACTTGTAAATTCCCATATTTTACTATGTGCCACTTCGGTCACTTGTTTCGAAGCCACATCAATATATCGGAGTCGCATTTTTTTATCATTAAAAAGAATATATTTGCTGTCGGGTGACCACTGAAGAGAAAAGTAATAAGTATCTGCGTTTTTAGTCAATTGAACAGCTTCAGAACTTCCATCCTGAGTTTGAACATAAACTTCAAATTCGCCGGATTTGTCGCTGATAAATGCAATGTGTTTTCCATCGGGCGACCAAACAGCATTTCGTTCATGAATTCCTGAACTGTTTGTAAGATTTCTGGTAATCCCTGATTCAGAAGGGACACTATAAACATCACCGCGTGCACTGAAAACAAGTCTTTCTCCATCGGGAGAAACATCTATCCATTGAATATTGCCTGATGCATCTTTTTGAGAGTTTCTGCCTGCAGGCACATCATCAGCAATAATTACACTGATTTTTTCCGTTTGTTGTGATGCTATATTATAAATATGTATAAATCCGGAATTTTCAAAAACAATGGCATCATTTGAATGGGATGGAAATTTCACATCATATTCACTGAAGTTGGTAATCTTTCTGGTTTGTTTTGTCTTATTGTTGTATGCAAACAAATTGGCAGTACGATCCCTGTCTGAAACAAAATAAATATCATCACCTATCCACATTGGGAAAATATCCTGAGCAATGTGATTAGTAATGTTTACAATTTCTTTGGTTTCAAAATCAAAAATACGAATGTCGTCAGCCATGCCACCTTCATAGTATTTCCATGTTCTGAATTCACGAAACACCCTGTTAAATGCAAGTTTTTTTCCATCGGGAGAGAAGCTGCAGAAACCGCCTGTGGAGAGTGGAAGAGGAGTGGAGTGTCCGCCTTCAGCGGGAACCATAAACAGATGCCCCACAAAATCATTGAAAGTTTTTTTGCGTGAACGATAAATAATATGTTTTCCGTCATTTGTCCATCCCATGACAATGTTGTTGGGACCCATTCGGTCAGAAACTTCATCGCGCCCAAGGGTGGCAGTGTATGTCAGTCTTTTGGGAACACCACCATCTGCAGGAATAACAAACACTTCAGTATTTCCGTCATATTGTCCTGTAAAAGCAATCATGCTGCCGTCGGGTGAAAATTTTGCAAACATTTCAAATCCTTCGTCAGAGGTCAGCTTGCGGGCAATGCCTCCTTTTGTGGATGTGGTGTACAAATCTCCGGCATAGGTGAATACAACTTTGTCTCCATGGATTGCCGGAAACCGCAGAAGCCTTGATTCAGTTTGTGAAAATAAAAAAAATGAAAAAAGAATGACGAATAATGATAAAGCAGTTTTTTTCATAGCGAATCAGTTTTAGGGCAACAAAACTATGAATTTTTTTGCTATCACTAATAAAACTTTGTTATTAGTGTTTATTCGAGTACTTGTACTGAGCAGTTCGACTAGTGTTACAATGCGATGTATTGCGATGTATTGAGCTTGTCGAAATAAGCCTGCCGAAATAAGCTTGTCGAATTGCTCACTGTAGCACTTGTCGAAGTATTCATGGCGAAAAAACTACGATTATTTTTATGTGTGGTAAACGATGAGCAGTTTCGATTCATTTAATATTTCCATTCAGAAAAAAATATAACATTGGATGTTTGCGGCACAATAATTGAAAATAAGAAAAAAAATGATTTTTTTTAAAGAAAAATAATTTGTGATTTAATATTATTAGTAATTTTATAATCTAAAAAAAATGTCTAACCTAAATTAAAATTTATGAAAAAATTATTGTTTTCAGTAATGGCTATGTTTTTGCTTTCTGCAGTATTTGCTCAAACCAAAACATATAATTTTCCATACTCGGGAAAAACTGTTTTTACAATTAAGATACCAGTAAAAACCTGGTCGGTTACCAATGAAGAAAGTTATTTTAGTTTTGCACCTGTAGAAGAAACTGATTATGGAAGAATGATTGGCATGATCTGGATGTCAGAAGACCCCAATGCAGAAGATGCTGTGACATTGTTAGTTGAAGAGAGTTTCGATCTTGTTGAAACACTTCTGACTGACATCGAATGGGACGAGGAAACAAGTGAATTTGAAATTAACGGAATTGATTTCGTTGCCATTGACGGGTGGGGCTACTACACCAATGAAGATGGAAGTAAAGACGAAATGATGACTTCAATTATGATTTTCTTTCCTGATGATGACAATCTGGTAACCTTTGTTTATGTTGGCCTTGAAATGGCATATACTAAGTACAAGGATGAATTTCTTGGCATTATTCAGTCAATTGCTCCCTATTAGAGAGATTTCAAATAACTACAGAATACCTGCATTTTTTTTGCAGGTATTTTTTTTTGTTAAAAAATGCCAAAACAGATGTTTGATAGAATAATGCTTTGTAATTTTACAATTTCTAAAAGAATTCATTAACTCAAAAATAATTAATTATGAGAAAAATTATCTTCACATTCATCGCATTGCTTGTTGCAACTGCCTCATGGTCACAAACCAAAACCTATCATTATCCCGGTGATGAACCAATTGTTTCATTGAAAGTGCCATCCAAAACATGGATTGTAAATAATGAAAGTGCATGGATGAGTATAAAGCCTGATGATAACACAGAAGAGGGAAGAATGATTGCAATGATTTGGAAATCAGACAATCCTGATGCTGAAGATGCAGTGACCATTCTGGTTGATGAGAGTTTTGAACTGATTGAGTCTATCCTTGTTGATATTGAGTGGGGAGAGGAAACCACAGAATTTGATAATAATGACATTAGTTTTGTGGGAATAGACGGTAATGGGTATTATGTCAATGATGACAACAGCAAAGACCAGATGATGGTATCTGTTTCAATTTTGATTTTACCAGATGGTAATTTATTGACATTCGTGTTTTTTGGACTTGAAGATGCCTATACAAAACATAAAGACGAACTCATTGATATTATGCTTTCAATTACGCCGACAAAGTAATAATTGAAGAAGGGGAGCTACATTAGTTGCCTGTATAATGAGGCAAAACCAATGTTTTCTCCTTAAAGAATCAGATATATCCTTATAGCCTGACATATATTCAAATGATTTTTGAATGTGAATTAATTTTTTGCTTTACAGTTACTTTTTTTTTTATTTTTGCAAAGTCTTAAACCAAACAAATATGAAAACTATCAAAAACAATTCCGGATTACTGATTTTAGTTCTATTAGTTGTAGCGATTGCATTCCTCAGAATGTTTATTCCCTTTCCCAATGTAACTCCCGTGGCTGCCATCGCATTGTTCAGCGCTGCATATTTTAAAAGAAAAGAAGTGGCCATGATATTGCCAATTACAATTTTGCTCATCAGTGATGTTTTTATAGGTTTTTACAGTCCTTTGCTCATGGCAGGTGTCTATGGCTCATTCATCCTTATTGCTCTCATTGGTTTTGTATTAAGGAGAAAAATAAATTTTGCTACTGTTGTTGGGGGTTCACTCGCTTCGTCAGTGATATTCTTCCTTGTTACAAATTTTGTTGTATGGCTTGAAGGGTTGTGGTATCCGCTCACAGGTCAGGGATTGATGATGTGCTACTATAGCGCATTACCTTTCTTTAGGTATGAAGTATTTGGTACTTTGGCATTTACTTCAGTATTTTTTGGTTCATGGGCTCTGATCAACAGATATTCAGTTGTGCCTCAAAAAGCATAAACAGTAACATTTTGAAAAATATTAAAAGCTGTACATGATGTGCAGCTTTTTTTGTAAATTTGTACAGTTTTTCAACAAAATAAAATAAAACAGTTTTTTTTAAGTTATAGAGCATTGTTAGTTATGAAAGAAAAACACCCATTGTTGTCAAAGAAATTTTATCTGCATCTTGGTTTAGCCTTGCTTGTGATATTTTTGTTTTTCTGGATTACATTAAAATTCATGAACATTTACACAAAACATGGAAAAACCTTTCCTGTTGAAGACTATACAGGGTTGAAACTTGAAGAAGTTTTAAACAATCCTCATAGTGACAACTTTGAATTTGTAATAAATGATTCAATTTTCGACAATGAAAGAGAAAAAGGAACAGTTGTTTCACAAACACCACCTCCCGGAGCCAATGTAAAAAAACACAGAAAAATTTATTTGACAATCGTTGCATCACAGCCAGAGATGGTAGCTTGTCCCAATCTTCAGGATTTAACAGTTCGACAGGCAACAACAGTACTTGAAACCTATGGAATGAAAGTTGGAAAAATTGAATTTGTTCCGGATATTGGAAATACTGTAATTCGCTGGAAGCAGATGGGTAAAACAATTTCTCCCGGCGATAAAATTGTTAAAGGAACTCGTGTTGATCTTGTGGTTGGTAGTGGCGAAGGAAAAGGTAAAACATATCTTCCTGATTTGGTTGGTAAAACTCGTGATGAAGCACGTAGTATTATCACAGGTGCAGGACTGAATGTGGGAAGCGAGTTCTTTCTAAACCGAAATGATACAATTTCAGTGCGGGTTGTCAAACAAAGTCCTGGCTATGCTGATGATTATGAAATATCGCTTGGGTCAATTATTGATTTATGGTATGAATAAGATAAATAATATGAAATTTCTCATTAAATCAGTTTTTTTTATCACATTCCTGTTTTTTTCTGCAACAATGCAAGGACAGGAAATCATCACAGGACTTGTAGAGCATCCACAGATAATCAAATTATTGCATGAGAACCCTCATGCACATAGTAAAACTGAAAAAAATATTCCTGTAAAAATGCCGTTTATTGATGATTTTTCAACCTATTATGGCTTCCCTCATCCGGATTTATGGATAGATAATTACGTGTTTATTTCCGACGGATTTGGAAAAGAAAATATCACTATTGGTTGCGCTACTTTTGATGCTTTTGATGAAAATGGTTTGATTTATGAATATGGTTCCACTTTTCCGTTTATAGCTGATTACCTTACTTCGCAGCCAATCAGACTGGATTCAGTTTTTACAGGAACACCTCATATTGCAACACCCGCCGATTCGGTGTATCTCAGTTTTTTTTATCAGCCACAGGGATACGGCGATAAACCCGAAGCTGTTGATTCTCTTGTGGTGCAATTCTATAATCCTGTTACTGATGAGTGGAATACAGTTTGGTCAACTCCCGGCATGAGTTATCAACAATTTGTTGATTCATTTGGCGTTAGTTACAAGCCAGTCATGATTCCAGTGATTGATTCTGATTATTTTTCGCCCGATTTTCAGTTTCGGTTTTATAATATTGCCAGTCTCGCCAATAATGCCTTTCCCACATGGATAGGAAATGTGGACCACTGGAATATTGATTATGTGTATCTGAACTCAGGACGGACTGTGAATGATCCATTTCCTGAAGATGTGGCATTTCGATACAGAATCAATACTCTGCTTAAAGAATATGTTACAATGCCATGGTCTCACTTTCTTGTCAATCCTTCTTCAAATATGCTCAGTTCAGTTGCTGTTCCTTATATGAATTACTCCAGTACACTTCTCAATCTTACTGAAAAATATTATGCAGATGATTTGTCAGGAACAACTGCGGGCTATGAAAGCCCCATCAGTGCATCAAACCTTTCTCCAATCACAGATACTGTGTTCTTTAGGTCTCCATTACCATACACATACAATTCTCTGGTAACTGAAAATGCAGACTTTCTTATCAGGTTTGTTATTAATTCAGCTACAATTCCTGATATGATTCGGGATAATGATACACTCAAAATATGGCAGCGGTTTTACAATTATTTCACTTATGATGACGGAACTCCTGAGGCCGGATATGCTTTGGTGGGTGCACAAGCATTGCTGGCATACCAGTTTACCCTCAGCCATGCTGATACACTGCGTAGCGTGATGATGCAGTTTAATAAAGTCTATAATGATGCCAATGAGAATTTGTATTTCACTCTGATGGTTTGGGATGACAACAATGGAAACCCCGGAAATGTCATTTATGAACAGGCTGGATTAAGACCTGTAATTGATCAAATGCACGGTTTCCACAACTATGTTCTTAATGAAGCTGTTGCGGTAAACGGAAAGATTTATGTGGGATGGAAACAGCAGGATTCAGAAGCCCTTAATATTGGGTATGATAGAAACACAAACGCATCTTCAAAAATATTTTTTAATACATCCGGAACATGGCTTCCGTCAATGTACGAAGGTGCACTCATGATAAGAATCATTGTAGGTAATGATACAGAGCCCTATGTTGGAATCAAACCTGATGTTGAAATGTCAGATTGGTATTTGTATCCCAATCCAGCTCTGTCGGGCGAGGACGTTTATTTGTATAATGCTGACTTTCTTTCTGACATAATTCGAATCTATAGTGCCGACGGACAACTTGTGTATGAAGGAGTTTATGACGGACAGGCTGTCAATGTGCGTCTTGAGGCTGGGGTATATTTTGTAAGCTTGTATAACACAAAAAAAGAATCAGTCACAACAAAGAAGTTAATCATTACACAATGAGCAATCAGGATGTGTTTGATGAGTTGCAGCAGGAAGAACAATCTGATCTTTACGAACACTTCAGGATAGTTGTTGATAAAGGACAGAGCTTGTTGAGAATTGATAAGTATCTCACATCCCGAATGGATGGCGTGAGTCGCAATAAAATTCAAAATGGCGCTGATGCCGGTTGTATCAGAGTGAACGACAAACCTGTAAAATCTAATTATAAGGTAAAAGGCAATGATGTGATTTCCATATTGTTACCTCATCCTGTTCAGGAGCTTGAGATTTTACCTGAAGATATCCCACTCAATATTGTATATGAAGATAATGATGTTATAATTGTTGACAAAAATCCCGGTTTTGTTGTGCATCCAGGTTATGGAAACTATACAGGAACTTTGCAAAATGCATTGTTATATCACTTTCAGAAGAACAGGAAAAAAGAAGATGTATTTCCTTATTTGGTTCACCGCATAGATAAGGATACAAGTGGTTTGATTATCATAGCAAAGAATGAAAAAGCACAAACTTCTCTAGGCAGACAGTTTTTTGAACATACTGTTGAGAGGCGATACGTTGGTTTGGTTTGGGGAAATCCTGTTGAAGAAAAAGGAACTATTACCGGAAATCTGGCAAGAAGTGCTTCAAACCGAAAAATGATGACAGTATATCCTGAAGGAGATCATGGAAAACATGCTGTGACACATTATGAAGTCCTTGAACGATTTAGATACGTAACACTTGTAGAATTCAGACTTGAAACAGGAAGAACACACCAGATTCGTGCTCATTTCAGATATATTGGTCATCCTCTTTTTGCCGATGGCCTGTATGGTGGAGATAAGATTTTAAAAGGGACCACTTTTACAAAATATAAACAGTTTGTGGACAATTGTTTTAAAATTATGAATCGTCAGGCGCTGCATGCACGTATTATAGGTTTTGAACATCCTTCAACAGGGAAGTTCATGCAGTTTGAATCAGCATTGCCTGAAGATTTTCGAGAAGTTGTGGAAAAATGGAGAGTTTATTCGGGAAGTTTGAAATAGTGTACTCAGATTTCCATATGCAAAACTACCTTAGCCTTAGCTTTCATTTTATTCTCCGAAATTCATGAAAAGAATGAAGGATGAATACCCCGTAATAAATTCCGGGGTGCTTAACTTTCATACCCCGTAATAAATTCCGGGGAACTGAGCCTTAACCTTAAACTTCAAGTTATATGTCTCATTATCAGCATCAAGTACGATTTCTTTGTCAATTTCAATTGAAATGCTTAGGTTTGCAAAATGAAAAATTTTAAAACAAAACATATGAGAAAACTTTTTTTAACATTGACTGTATTATGCATTACAAGTGTTACCGGCGTGTTTGCATGTACAAATTTTTTGGTGACCAAAGGGGCATCAACAGATGGTTCAAACATGATTACATATGCTGCTGATGCACATGTGTTATATGGTGAGTTGTATCACTGGCCTGCAGCAACTTATCCTGAAGGCACAATGCTTGATGTGTATGAGTGGGATACAGGTAAGTATTTGGGTAAGATTAAACAAGTAAGGCAGACTTACAATGTGGTTGGGAATATGAATGAGTATCAGGTGGCCATTGGTGAAACTACTTATGGTGGTCGCAAGGAACTTGGTTCACAAACTGGTGCAATCATGGATTATGGCAGTTTAATTTATATTGCACTTCAACGTTCAAAAACTGCTCGTGAGGCCATTCAGGTTATTGCAGAATTGATGGAAGAATATGGGTATTACAGTTCAGGCGAGTCATTTTCAATTGCAGATAAAGATGAAGTTTGGATAATGGAACTCATAGGAAAGGGAGAAGGAGAAAAGGGTGCTGTTTGGGTTGCTCTTCGTATTCCTGATGGTTATGTTTGTGCACATGCCAATCAGGCACGTATTCAAACTTTTCCTCTTGCCAATGGAAAAACGTCCATAACATCCAAGGATATGAATAAAATATTCAACAAAGAAGTTGAATGTATTTATTCTGATGATGTAATTAGCTTTGCCCGCACTAAAGGTTGGTTTGACGGGAAGGACAAAGATTTTAGTTTTTCTGATACCTATGCTCCTGTAGATTTTGGAGGAGCACGTTTTTGCGAAATGCGTGTTTGGGCTTTTTTCCGTGCTATAAATTCAAACATGGAGCAATATAAAGACTACGCTTCAGGACATAACCTGACAAACAGAATGCCCTTGTGGATTAAGCCTGACAGAAAAATATCGGTTGGAGATTTGATGAATTTTATGCGTGATTATCTTCAGGGAACTGAATTTGATATGTCAAAGGATATTGGTGCCGGACCATTTGGTTGTCCCTACAGATGGAGGCCTCTTACTTTTAAGGTGGGCGATGAAACCTATGTAAATGAGAGAGCTACCGTAACAC
This sequence comes from uncultured Bacteroidales bacterium, assembly GCA_964526285.1. Taxonomy (GTDB): domain Bacteria; phylum Bacteroidota; class Bacteroidia; order Bacteroidales; family DTU049; genus CAYMAZ01. Next base: position 41,685 of record CAZGIW010000014.1, read on the forward strand.
AGCAAACAGGCTTTTCTTTTGTATCTCAGTCACGCTCATGGTTGCCTGATGAAATTGGAGGAATTATCTGGTTTGGTGTTGATGATGCCGGAAGTTGTGTTTATGCACCTATGTATTCAAGTATGACACGTATCCCTGAAACATACGCAGTTGGAAACGGTGCGATGATGAAATTTTCATGGAATTCGGCTTTTTGGGTGTTTAATATGGTAACAAATTTTGCATACACAAGATATAATATCATTCATCCTGATGTGTATGAAAAACAGCAGGCTTTGGAGAAAAAATACATTGCTTATACTGATGCAGTTGATAATGGAGCTCTTTTACTTCATAAAAAGGATCCCAAAATGGCAATAGAGTTTGTAACAGATTATTCAGTAAATACAGCTGATGCATTGGTTTATGAATGGAGAACATTTTATGAACAATTGTTTTTAAAATTCATGGACGGCAATGTGAAGTATTATGTTCCCGGAGAAAAGAATCCTAAGGTAGAGTATCCCGGATATGGTGAAGAATGGAATAAGAGAATAGCAGATGATACAGGAGATAAGCTTAAAATGAAAAATGAAGAATAAAAAAAAAGCCTGCAACAATGCAGGCTTTTTTTATTTTAAAAAATTCTTTATTTTCTAACACAACGCACATTGAATTCATTGTGTTTCATCGTATTAACATACATCCCGTTGTTGAAATAAATGACATAGGCATAGTAATCAGCATATTCAGTGCTTGACCAGTAGCCTTTTTCGGTATCAAATCCCCCAATTTCACTTTTATTTTCTTCCATTCTGATAAGCTCATCTCTTGATGGAAGATACCAGTCAGAGTAACCAAATGCAACAAGATCATTGCAGATTTTTGCAGCATAGTTTCCATCGCCAAGTGTGTTGACAATGGTGGTGGTATTTGTTTTACCATCGGTTACACTGGTGGCTCCGGTAATGACATATGTATCCGACCACCAGATTATGTCTGTTGCGTTATCTGCGGGGTGAATCCATAATTGAACACCGTTAAAATTAACAACTGGCACCGGAGGCATAGTGGTAAAACTGATTTCATTACCATAGGCAGTACCTTTTTCATTAACAGCAAAAGCTCTCACATAATATGTTGTGATTGGTTCAAGTTCTGAAATAATGAGATTGAACTGACCTGCGACTACCTGAGTAGTGAGTTTTGAATCCTCTGTAGTGGGAGAGGGGGCTGTATTCCAGCAAACGCCCATTGATGTAATTGTTTTTCCACCGTCTGAAATAATATTGCCGCCTGTTTTTACACTTGTTCCTGTAATTTCAGTTACTGTATTTGTTGTTAGTTCCGGAATTGTAGATTCATCTTTTACACATGATGACAATATCAAAACAGATGTAGCAATAAAGAGAAAAAGTTTTATTTTCATAATCAAAGAGAGTTTGGTATTTATTCTTTATACAGCAAAAAGGATATGCAGGTTGCATATCCTTTTTGCTTCAAGTGTAAAAAAAAGTTAACTTATTTTGTGTAATGTTCATAAAACTTGACAATTGTTTCAATGCCTTTTTCAAAGCATTCAATATGATAGTTTTCATTGGGTCCGTGAATGGAGTCGGTTTCCAACCCAAATCCCATAAGGATTGACTTGAGCCCCAGAATTTCTTCAAGGGCTGAAATAATGGGAATACTTCCACCACTATAAGTTGGTACGGGTACAATTCCGAACACATCAGTATATGCATCTTCAGCTGCTTTGTATGCAGGGATGTCAGTTGGACAAACATATCCCTGACCACCATGCAATACCCGAACGTTGACATTGACACTTGGAGGAGCAATAGAAACAAAATGTTTTTTAAACAGTTCTCCAATTTCAATGTGATTTTGGTGAGGTACCAATCTCATTGATATTTTAGCATAAGCTTTTGAAGGTAAAACTGTTTTAGCGCCTTCACCCTGATAGCCGCCCCATATGCCATTCACATCAAGTGAAGGTCTTATGCCAGTTCTTTCAAGTGTGGTGTAGCCTTTTTCTCCATGAATATCATCAATGTCCAGATTTTTTTTGTAGTTGTTCAGATCAAAAGGAGCTTTTGCAATTGCTGCACGCTCGGCATCTGAATAATCTTTTACTTTATCATAAAAACCAGGAATTGTGATTCGGTTGTTTTCATCAAGTAATGATGCAATCATTTGTGTGAGAATATTAATTGGATTTGCCACTGCACCTCCAAATAGTCCTGAATGCAGGTCACCGTTGGGGCCGGTAACTTCAACCTGAACGTATGTAAGACCGCGAAGTCCAACTGTAACAGAAGGAATATCAATGGCAATCATGCTTGTATCAGAAACAAGAATAATATCAGCTTTTAACATATCTTTGTTTTCTGTTGCCCATTTTCCAAGATTGGGAGAGCCAACCTCTTCTTCTCCTTCAACCATAAATTTGACATTGCATTTTAACTGACCTGTTTTAACAAGATATTCAAATGCTTTCACATGCATCATAGCCTGTCCTTTGTCATCATTTGCACCACGTCCGAATATTTTTCCATCGCGGATTTCCGGTTCAAATGGTTTTGATTTCCATTCTTCAAGCGGTTCAGCGGGCATGACATCATAATGCCCATAAACAAGGATGGTTGGTAGTGAAGGGTCAATGATTTTCTCACCATACACCACAGGGTTTCCGTCAGAAGGATATACTTCTGCCTTGTCCACACCTGCTTTTTCAAGTTGTTGTTTAAGGTACTGAGCTGCTTTTTCCATATCGGGTTTGTGCTCAGTTTTTGAACTGATGGAAGGGATACGGATATATCCGAATAAATCTTCCATGAACTGATTTCTGTTTTCCTGAATGTAATTCTTAATGTTACTCATAGTATGTTTATTTTATATTAGATATTTTTTCTGAAACTGTAAAGATAGTGTTTTTTTCTGAATTCGTTTCTCTTTCCAATTTCTAAACCACCGCTTAATGAAACACTCTTTTTTGTCTTTCTTTTCTTCAGTTTTGGTTCCCTGTCTTCCTTTATTATCAACTGCCTGATTATTGTCGGTTTTATTCTGATTTCGACCCTTATTTTCATCAGAAACAACATCGGGTTTGGTGGTTTCACCTGCTCTGTCTTTTCCGACGTGAATCTGAGCTGAATCTGAAAGGATTTGCATCAGTGAATCAGGAAAAATATGTTGCAGAGAATCGGGGATATTGATTGAATCAAATTTTTCAGCAGGCAGTTCTCTGGCTTCAGGTTCAATTGCAGGATCACGAAAAACGTCAGCAGGATATTTGGGGCGAACTGATTGTTCCCATCTGAAATCAGAAAGTATTTTATCTTTTTCACTCACTTCATCTTCAGGACTTAATGATCCCTCAGGTGTTTCATAAAAAATGATATGGTCAACTGCATTTTCAAAGAATTTAATTTTCACTTTTGCTGAAATGGTTTTGTTGATGCCAATGAGCAACATTTGTTCGTCAAATATATAGTATAGAGTTTCAGCCTCCTGGTCGGCCCACAACACATCAAGTTCATTTTCAACAAAATCACCTTCCATATCATTGCTTTTAATTTGCTGAAAATCATCTGTTGATTCCTTTGAAACGATAAATGCATTGTTCCTCATAAATAGTTTGTCCATTTCACTGTTCAGGTATGTGAAATATATCGTGTCGGCAATCATCTGAGTTTGTTCAAGCCACATAATGGGGTTATTGTATAAATACATGACAGAATCATTGGTCATAAATACAATAGAATCACTAATTGCCTGAAAGTCATCTCTGTAGATCCTGGCTTTATAAAAAGCATACAACACTTTTTGGTGATGAACTGTTGTATCATGAATCATAAAAATTGAATCAGCATGAAGAAACAGAGTGTCCCCTTTGTCAACCATCCTGAGGAGTGCAGAGTCTCTGGCAAAAAATGTACTGTCGGTTTCATAGAAACGGCCGTAATGGCTATTGAGCATGAAGTTATCAACAGTATCCCGAAAAAAAACATTTTGAAAAGCTTCGGCAAATCCATTTGATTGATCATAATACAAGCTATCACTTTTCAAAGTTCTGGATTCACTATATAATTCCACATTCACACTAAAGTTGCCAATTTCATTCTGAGAGTCCCATATTCCCCATTCACAAAGCATGGTATTGTCGGGTTGGACAATTTTAGATTTACCGTAGAAGTGTGTTATTTCAGTTTTTGTATTGTACATTAATGTGTCGCTAAACATTTCAGTGTCCTCATTTTTAATATAAACAGAATCACTGAAATAGAAGTCTTTTGTATCCTGATAGTAATACCCTTTTTCACTGGTTAAATAAGAGGAGGGATCTGTAATTTCACCACCTGTGAGGTAATAGGCCATGTCCTTTTTCAGGTAATAATATAATTTGTCGGTTGTTAGGGTTACTTCATTATCAATGAGTTTCACATTTCCAACCATAACAGCAAGGTCTTTATCACCGTCAATTTTCAAGGTATCCCCATACATATGTGTCGTATCATTTATAATGATGTGCACATTTCCCATAGCAACCACATAATCTTTTTGTAAATAAATATGAGCTTTATCGCAGAACATGAGAGCGCTGTCATATTCAAAAACCACATTTCCTGAGAGGATTTGATAGTCAGGACTTACAGTTCGATTAAATTCCAAAATGTCTGCTGAAATCAGATTAACTTTTGCAGTATCCTTTTGTGCATATGAAGATAAAGCAATCAGCAGAAACAGAAATGCATGAAATTTTAAAAAAAAAGTTTTTAAATCAGAAAACATTATGTGCAGGTTTCTTAAAACTCTTCATCTTCTATGAAGTTGCCCTTAAAATTATACACAGCTTTAATTTGTGTCCTGATACCTTCTTTTTTTAAGATCACCCAATAAACTGTTTCGCCGGTAAAATCATCAGTCATTATATAACATTCGTTAATTCTGTGTTCAGGATAATTTTCTTTGATGTGTTTGGTTGTTCTTGTTGGGAGTTCTTTTGGTGAAATTTGCTTGTAATCCTCAATTGCAGTCAGGTCATCACTGTCAACAAATTCAAGGAAGTACTGATTACGGGCTTCCTTATCTTCTTTTTCGTAAACATCATAGGGGTCTATGAAATCAGCATAAATTTCATTCTCAAGACGTCCAGACTGGTTGAAGTAGAGTTCATGATACACCATAGGATCGTTAAGCCATTGAGGGTCGAAAACCTTTATCAGAATAAAACGCTTTCTGTCAGATCTGGTAAGTGACTCTGCTGAATATACTTTGAGGTAAGGATAGTTTTCGTCAAGGAACTTGACAATATTTTGATTGAGAGCTCTTGAGTCCAACTCAGCAAAAGTTTGAATCCATTCACCTGTTCTCTTAAATTCAGCACGGCAGTATTCTCTTTTAATTGGATCAAGATATGAGGCCACATAAAGTCCTTTGATTGTATCCCATCTCAGGTCTTCGTGTTTTTTAACTTTTTTGTTGAAAGCATCTCTCACAACCTGAGGAACCATGGTTTCGCTCAGAGGTTTTCGTTCTTCAACTTTTGGTTTCTTTGAATTATTATTATCAGTATTGTTTGAAGTAGTTTCATTTTTGTCAAATGGGTCATCCTTTTTAATCAAATTACCTTTGAAATCAAACCATAGCTGAATATTCTCTTTTTCTAAGTTATTTGTCAGGATAATATAATATGTATTTATCCATTCGTCATTATTGATAAGGTAGCTTTCAGAAATTCTGAAGTTCCCATAATTGATCATTACATAAGAATTGATAGGGGTGGGAAGCTCACGAGCTGCAATTGCCTGCATTCCTGGTTCAGTTTTGATAACACCTGAAACAATATCTTTGTCCTGATCATCAGCCATTCGTTGAAAAACACCGTCTTTGTCATAAAACAAGAAACGTTTTGCACCTTCTTCGGTAGCTTCAACAATATAATATCCGCTTTCAGTACGTTTTTCAATGTATTTTGCTTTCAAAACTGAGAGTTTTGGGTATTCTGAAGCATAATGTCGCTGTATGGTTCTGGGCAGATTTTCAGTTGTGATAATTGTTTCAGCACCAATCCATTTTGTTGTTTTGTCCCATTGAGACAAAACAGGATTTCCCATAAACATGAAGTCAGCAAAGTAAATATCATTTTGTAAAGACCATGATACGTTTTCAACTCCTGGGAAACGGTTTTGAAATTCATATGTAAGACCCGGAGGTAGATCCTCTACTTTGAGTTGTTGCGCAAAAACTGTTATCATTGACAATGAAAACACGCTTAAAAAAACTAAAATTTTTATTTTCATAACTAAATGATTTATTATTGTCTGAATATTGTTTGTGTTCTGTTTGGCCCTGTTGAAACTATTGAAATTTTCTTGTTTAATGCATTTTCAAGATAATGAATGTATGAAACAAATGCAGGAGGCATATTTTCCCATTTTTCCATATGTGTGATGTCAGTTTTCCAACCCACAATTTTGGTCAAAACAGGAGATATGTCTTCATTGCAAAAATCAAACGGTGAAAAATTCAGGATATTGTCATTTTTGCTGTATGATTCACATACATTGATTTCTTCAAAATCAGATAGCACGTCAGATTTGGTTATAATCAAATCAGTGACGCCATTAATCATTATGCTGTATCTTAATGCTGGCAAATCAATCCATCCGCATCGGCGTGGTCTTCCTGTTGTTGATCCAAATTCATTTCCGGCTTTTCTGATTTTTTCACCATCTTCATTATTGAGTTCAGTTGGGAAGGGTCCTGAGCCTACACGTGTGCAGTATGCCTTAAATATGCCGAAAACTTTGCTGATAGATGAAGGAGGTATACCAAGTCCGGTGCAAACTCCACCAGTTGTGGTGTTGGATGAAGTGACAAATGGATATGACCCGAAATCAATATCAAGCATGGTTCCCTGTGCTCCTTCAGCAAGTATTTTTTTTCCGGAAGTGATTGCCTCATTTAAGAAAATCTCACTTTGGATAATTTGAAAACTTTTGAGTGTTTCAAGAGATTCTATCCAATGATTCAAATACTCTTCATATGGCATATTCTCAATGAGAAACTCAGAAGGTGAAAAACCAAGAGAATGAATATATCTGAAATGTTCTTCTTCAATATTTTTCAATTTTTGCAAAAATGAGCTGTGAGAAATATCACCTGTACGCAATCCTTTTCGGGCAACTTTATCTGTATATGCAGGACCAATCCCTTTAAGAGTTGATCCGATTTTAAAATTACCTCTGTGTTTTTCCAGAGCAGCGTCTAAAAGTCTGTGTGATGGAGTAATGAGGTGTGCTCTTTGTGATATCAATAAATTGGATAATGGGTGGATATTCTCATTTTTGAGCATATTGATTTCTTTCCGGAAAATGTAAGGGTCAATCAATACCCCGTTGCCAATCACATTGATGGTTTTGGATGAAGAAATTCCCGAAGGTATGGTGTGAAGGATAAATTTTTTGTTGTCATAAATAATGGTATGTCCAGCATTTGGTCCACCCTGAAACCTTGCAACAATATCATACTGAGGTGCCAGTAAGTCAACTATTTTTCCTTTTCCTTCATCTCCCCATTGAAGACCAAGTATAACATCAACACTCATCGTCTGTATTATGTTTTAAATTAGAATAGATTATTTGTTACATTTTTTGCAAATACCATATATATAAAAACTATGCCGTAATGCTTTTGCTTCCAGTTGTGTTGCAATATCCATTTCAATTTCGTCAATTCTGGAGTCGCAAAACTCAATAACTTCGTTACAATTAAGGCAAATAAAATGATCGTGATGCTTAATTCCATAAACCTGTTCATAGACTGCATATTTTTCACCAAACTGATGTTTAATAAGCAAATGACAGTTTTGTAAAAGTTCTATTGTGTTATACAGAGTGGCACGGCTCACTCTATATTTGTTGTTTTTCATTTTCAAATAAAGGCTTTCTACGTCAAAATGACCTTCATAATTGTAAATTTCCTTTAAAATACTAAAGCGTTCAGGTGTTTTTCTGTGTCCGTTGGCTTCCAGATATTCAATGAAATACTTTTTGATGCTTTCAAAATCTTCATTTTTATTGGGCTTAAGCGTATTGTTTTCTTTCATGAGAGGTTGTTTGAAATTCACCGCTAAATTACTAATTTTTATGTAATATAAATAATAATAAAAAAAATTCTTTTTTTTTTGAATTTATGGATAAGTGATTTAAGAATGAAATAATGTTGTATGGATAGATTTATTCTGCCCTGAACACTTTTTTGATGCCGTCAATTTTGCTCAGATTTTTTATGAGTTCTTTGAGTTGTTTCACGTCAGAAATAAAGAGTTTTATTTCACCTTCAAAAACATTGTCTTTACTTTCGAGGTTGAAAGATCTGATATTCACATTGAGTTCTTCAGCGATGAGCCTGCTGATATCTCTGATAATACCAATTTTGTCAATACCAATGATTTTGATTGAAGCCAGAAAATAAAGAATATCAGTTTCGCTCCATTGAATTTTTACCATTTTGTGGCCATAAGTTGATGAGAGTTCTTTGGCTTTTTTACATGAAGTACGATGTACAATAATTTGATTGAAGTGTTTAAAACCAATGATATCGTCTCCGGGAATTGGATTGCAGCAATTTGCCTGAACAATTTCGCTTTGTTCGTTTTGAATGTCGTCAGAAACTTCAATCTTCTTGGTTTGTGTTGTTTCTTGTTTTCCTGATCCGGGAATTAATTTTGTAAGGGGTCTGATAAAGTATTCCTTCCATGCAGATTTTCCTGCCACTGCATGTTTTAATTCGTTCAGTTTGATTAGCCCCTGAGCTGCGTCTATCAATAACTCTTGTTGTGAATCATAATCAAGGTGGTGTCTCAGGCTTTCAATGTATTTTTCATCAAATTCAATATCAAGTCTGGAAAACATTTCGATGATTTTTTCTTTTCCAATTTCCTGTTGTTTTTTTCTGGTTTCTCTTAGTCCCTGCTTTATTTGTGATATAGCTTTGGCTGTTGTTGCAAAATGTGTCCATTCTTCCTGAGGAAATTGTTTTTCGGATGTGATGATTTCAACCTGATCTCCGCTTTTTAAAACGTGATTTAATGATACAAGCTTGTGGTTTACTTTTGCCCCAATACATTTGTTTCCTATATTGGAATGAATATGATATGCAAAATCAAGAGTTGTAGAGTCTTTTGGAAGTGTTTTCATATCTCCCTTGGGAGTAAAAATAAAAATTTCATCAGAAAACAGATTCATTTTGAAATGGTCAAGAAAATCAAGTGCATTTGATTCGGGACTTTGCAAAACTTCGCGAATTTTAACAAGCCATTCATCAAGTGTATTTTCATGATCTTCTTCTCCATCTTTGTACTTCCAGTGTGCGGCATAACCCTTTTCTGCTATTTCGTCCATTCTGCGACTTCGAATCTGAACTTCAACCCATTTTCCTGATTTGCTCATGACTGTTGTGTGCAAAGCCTGATAGCCGTTTGATTTGGGTGTATAAAGCCAGTTTCTAAATCTTTCCGGGTTTCTTTTGTAAAGACTTTCAACAATTGCAAGGGTTTTCATACATTCAATCTGTTCGTCGTCCAAACTTGAATCGATAATCAGGCGTATTGCAAAAATATCATAAATTTCTTCAAAAGGAACATGTTTGGTTTTCATTTTATAAGGCTTGGGCTATATAAGCAGCAAGGTCAACAACACGGCAAGAGTAGCCCCACTCATTGTCATACCAGGCAACAACCTTCACCATGGTTTCATCAATGACCATCGTGGACAGGGCATCCACTATCGAAGAATGGGGATCTCCGTTATAGTCTTTTGAAACAAGAGGCT
>CAZGIW010000015.1:0-36190 GCA_964526285.1 uncultured Bacteroidales bacterium
AGATTAACTCCTGATTTGTAAACCAATCCCAAATAACGGTTTCTGAGAGTATCCACCATTCCCACATCTGAGTTTTTGGGTGTAATAACAGTCACTAGAACTCCTCTTTTCACGGCATCAGCCATTGCTTTTCTCAACCTGAAGCCGGGTAAAAAATATGGAGTCTCAATGTAAACAGAATTTTGTGCGGTTTTAATCAGATGCAGATATTTACGCATCACTCTTTGTTTGTGAATGGACGGTACATCCCTTAAAATCTCAAAACCACGGAAGCGAATTGTACGTGTAAAAACTTTTCTTGTGTAAGCATACTTTTTATATGTACGGTAATCAAATTCAGTAATATGTCTGAATGGTTTGGCAAGAGCACCTTCAATTCGCAGAGTCAGTTCTCTCCAGGAAAGTGAATAGTAAGAAATATTTGCTGATCCAATATAGCAAATTTTATCATCAATTGTGACAATTTTTCTGTGATTTCTTCTGTGACTCTGTGTAAACATTTTTGTACCAAGCCTGATTGTGTTGAATGCTCTTACCTGTCCTCCATTTGTGATAATTTTCTGAAAAAAAGAAAGTGACGATCCAGTGCCCCAGGCATCAAACAAAAGCATTACTCTAGTGCCTTTTTTGGCAGCATTTGCCAGTGCATCACAGAACAAACCACCCACAGTTTCTTTGGTAATGCGGTAAATTTCCACATGCACACTCTTTTTCGCACTTCTGATGTCAGCAATAATTGAATTATACAACTCAAGATTACTGCTGAATGACCTCACATCAGAAACAACTTCTCTACTTGACATATAGAACCAGGGTTTATGGTACAAATATAAATTTTTTTTTTGAATTGTTGATAAACAAAAATCATGTAACTGCTCACCACTAATAAAAATAGTGCTGAGCAGTTACAAAAGCATTATCCAATTCATAGTGTAATTTTTTTGATTCACTCATTTGTTGAATTATCATTATTTTTACAAATTCAAAAAAAAGATATATTATGTTATTATCCATGACAGGTTTTGGACGAGCTGTGGTTGTTGTTGACAATCAGTCTCTTGTGGTTCAAATTAAATCCCTCAATTCAAAATCTCTTGATGTTTTTGTTAGAATTCCTGCATTTCTCAGAGACAAAGAAATTGAGATTCGCTCCATTGCAGGCCAACGACTTGAAAGGGGGAAAGTTGACATTTCCATAACAAATGACGGACTGGGTGGATGTGGAATGCATTCAATCAATCACAAAGTGGCAGGTTTTTATATGGAAGAAATTAAGGAAATGATGTTTCAGCTTGCAGTGGAACCTCCTGATGATTATGTTTCACTGCTTTTGAAAATGCCAAATGTTGTTCAATCTGCAAAGGAAATTTTGGATGAGAACGAATGGGTAAAAATTGAAAAAGCCATTCATTCAGCAATTGACGAACTTGTTGTTTGGAGAAAAAACGAAGGCAAAGCTCTTGAAGAAGATATTGCAGAACGTATCCGAAGAATTGAAAATGCCCTTCAGAAGGTTGTGCCACTTGAATCTAACAGACGTGATAAAATTCAGGCAAAACTGCTCGCCGATCTTCAAGGGCTTGGCTCCGAAATCAGCATAGACAAAAACCGCCTTGAACAAGAACTTATTTATTATCTTGATAAAATTGATATCAGTGAGGAAATTGTCAGGGCAAAAAAACATTGCCAGTATTTTTTGAGTCTGCTCAAAGAAAATGTTTCTAACGGGAAAAAACTTACATTTGCTTCTCAGGAAATTCTCAGAGAACTGAATACAATGGGGGTGAAAGCAAATGATGTTGATATTCAAATTCTTACGGTTGAGATGAAGGACGAAATTGAAAAAGTCAGAGAGCAACTATCAAATATACTATAAGCAATGAACAACAAGGTAATCATTCTTTCAGCTCCTTCCGGCTCAGGAAAATCAACAATAGCTGCTGAAATTCTTATTGATGAAAATCTCAACTGCAGTTTTTCAGTTTCGGCCACAAGCAGATTGCCAAGAGAACATGAAAAAGATGGAGTTCATTATTACTTTTTAAGCCCCGAAGCATTTCGGCAATATATTGATAATAAAAAGTTTGTGGAGTGGGAAGAAGTATACGAAGATCAGTTTTATGGAACACTTCAATCTGAAGTGGAAAGAATTTGGGCAATGGGAAAAAATATTGTGTTTGATGTTGATGTAAAAGGGGGAATCAGACTTAAAAAGAGATTTGGAGAACAAGCCCTGTCATTTTTTATTATGCCTCCGTCTGTTGAAGAACTGGAAAGGAGACTTCGTGCCCGAAATACAGAAAGTGAAGAAAGCCTGCAGAAACGCATTCGCCGTGCTGAAGAAGAACTTTCCTATGCCTCACAATTTGATGTTGTTGTTGTGAATGATGATTTGGGAAAGGCCATCTTCGAAGTGAAGAAACAAATTATTGATTTTAGCCGCACAGACAAGACTCTGTAATAAATAATGAGAACAGCCTTGTATTTCGGTTCATTCAATCCTGTGCACAACGGACACATTGCAATTGCCCGTTTTGTGAAAGATTCAGGCTTGTGTGACCAGGTGTGGTTTGTTATTTCTCCTCAGAATCCACTGAAAGCCACTGAAGAACTGGCAGATGAGTCTCACCGTTTGGCAATGCTTGAACTGGCTGTTGGCGAATATAAAGATCTCAAAATCAGCACCATTGAGTTTTCAATGCCAAGACCTTCATATACCATTGACACACTTGACCGCCTGAAGCAGGATTTTTCTGAATATGAATTCAGTATTATCATGGGCATGGATAATTTGGCATTGTTGTCACAATGGAAAAACAGTGAGCGAATAGTTGATGAAAACCGGATTCTTGTTTATCCCCGATTAGGATTTTCTATGCCTGAAACAGTGCATCCCAATATTCATGTTATGCATGAGGCACCGCTGTTTGATGTTTCTTCCACACAAATAAGACAAAAGCTATGGGAAGGGAAAAGTGTGTCAGGACTAATTCCTGAAAACATAATTCAGTATATTAAGGATAATGCACTGTACAAAAAAAGCATGGATTAAATGAGCCCATGCTTTTTTAAAAAGGTTAGGTTAAAAATATTTTCTAAGCAGTATCACTCACAATAGCAGAAGAAGGAATCACACTGCTTCTTTTGTTTGTAACAGCCTGATATGCCTGTTGATAGCTTCCAAGTGAATAAGCGCCACCCATTGCACGTAGAATTTTAATTCTGTTTTCAAGAGGAGGGTGAGTGCTTGAAAGGTTTCTCACCTTTTTTCCTTTCTTTTTGAGTGGATTGGCAATATACATTGGTGCATTTGCTTTTCCGCCACTTTGCAGGTCAAGAGTTGAATTTCCGATTTTTTCAAGAGCAGAAGCAAGGCCTTCGGGATATCTGGTCAGACGTGCTGCAGATGCATCGGCAAGGTATTCCCTTTTGCGTGATAGGGCAAAATAGAGGAGCCTGATTAGGATAGGAGCCAGAATGGCCAATGCCAAAGCAATGACAAGCATGATAATTTGTGCTTGTCCGCCTCCTTTTCCACCCCCACGACTTCTTCCCCCACTAAAAAACATGGCTCTGAGAAAGATTTGTGACATAATAGCAACAGCTGCTACCATAATGGTGGCAATGGTCATATATCTGATATCACGATTTATAATATGTGATATTTCGTGTGCCACAACTCCCTGCAACTCATCTCTGCTCATCATGTCAAGCAGTCCTGTTGTCACAGCTACCACACTGTTTTTTGGTGTCATACCGGCTGCAAAAGCATTGGGAGCAGGATCATGAATGATATACACTTTTGGCATATAAGGCATACCCGCAGCAAGACGCATTTCCTCAACAATGTTGTAGAGTTGCTGGTATTCGTCGGGTCCCACTTCTTTGGCATTGCCCATTCGCAGCATCACTGCTTTTCCTCCGGCAAAAGCTACCAAAAGAAGTATGAAGTAAAGAATTAGTGCAAACAAAATTCCGTAAAATGCACCTTCTTCTCCAATCAAGGTGTACCCGATAACAAAACCGAGACCAATGAGAATAATGCCCATAACCATAATTAAAATCATGGACTTGCGCCTGTTTTTTCTGGCTACTTCCCACATAATTCAATTGTGTTAGTGATAAATTAAAAACTTACTTTTGGTGCTATTCTTTCTTCAGCACTTTCCAGTTCGAAGAATTCGGCAATTTTAAACCCAAACATTCCGGCAACAATATTTGAAGGGAACATCTGAATTTTATTATTGTAAAACAACACCTGATCATTGTAATTCTGACGTGAAAATGAAATTTTGTTTTCTGTTGAAGTCAGCTCTTCCTGCAATGCCAGAAAATTTTGATTGGCTTTCAGGTCTGGATAGTTTTCAATAGCTACCCTAAGTCCACCCAATGCTCCTGAAAGGAGACCTTCGGCTTTTCCTTTTTCAGCTACCCCGTCTGCATTCATTGCTTGTGCTCTGTACATGGTGATTTTTTCCAATGTTTCAGCCTCATGCTTTGTATAACCCTTCACTGTTTCAATAAGATTGGGGATTAAATCGTAACGGCGTTTCAGTTGAACATCAACTTGTGCCCAGGCATTTTTTACCTGATTGCGAAGTCTTACCAGCCCGTTATAAATTGAAATGAGCCAGATAATAAGGAGAACAATTACTCCAAGAAAAATAATTAATGGTACCATAGTTGTTTATTTTTTTTCAAAATTAAAAAATATTTCTATTCAACACGCAAAAACATCATCAAATTAACAATTATTTGCTTTTGAGCAAACCAAAACTTCTCTGAACAAAAGCTGTGAGCTCTTCTCCCTTCAAAAGTCCATGTTCAAGCAATGCAAGGTCAATGAGCTGTGAAACAAGCTGCTGTGATTCTTCTTTTTCAGAATCGGCAGTAAGTTGTTCAACCACTGGATGACTACCGTTGACAACCACATTGTATGTGCCTGGCATAGAATCCATGTAGTCCATTCCGCCGGTTTTGGACATGTCTTTCATGCGGCGAAGAAATTCAGGCTGGGTAATCATCACCGGCACATCTCCTTCAAAACTGTCAACCTCAATATTGAAGCCTGCTTTTTCTTTCAGATGAGTTTCAAAAAGATCTTTGACTTTCTTTGTTTGTTCTTCACTGAGTTTGTTTTCAGGGGCTTTGTCATCTTTCACAATGAGTTTTTCAACAACATCCGCATCAACACGTTTAAATGTGGCGTTTTCAAAGTTTTGCTCAAGATAATTTACAAAATGAGCATCAATGGGAGAATCAAAAATCAGCACATCGTATCCTTTATTCTTTGCTTTTTCAATAAATGAATGCTGCAAAACCTTATCAGTAGAGTAGAGGTACACAATTTTTTTGTCTTTGTCAGTTTGATTGGCCTCAATGAGTGCTTTGTATTCTTCAAATGTATAAAAATTATCGCTTGTGTTTTTCAAAAGAGCAAATGATTTTGCCCTGTCACTGAAAGACTGCTCACTAATTATTCCGTATTCAATGAAAATTTTAATGTCTTCCCATTTTTTTTCAAATTCCTTGCGGTCTTCAACAAACAATTCTTCAAGTTTATCAGCGACCTTTTTTGTAATATGTTTTGAAATTTTTCTCACATTGGAGTCTGTTTGCAATGAGCTTCTTGAAACATTTAAAGGAATGTCAGGAGAATCAATGACTCCATGCAACAGTGTTAGAAAGTCAGGAACAATATTTTCAACCGAATCAGTGACAAACACCTGATTGCAGTAGAGCTGGATTTTGTCTTTCTGAACTTCAAAATTTTTCTTCAGTTTTGGAAAATACAATATTCCTGTCAGATTAAACGGATAATCCACATTAATGTGAATATGAAACAATGGTTTTTCAAAGGTTGCCGGATATAATTCATTATAAAATGACTCATAATCTTCATCTTTTAGTCCCTGAGGTAATTTTTTCCATAAAGGATCAGGGTTATTAATAATGCGTGGAATGGTTACTGTTTCATACACATCATTTCCGTCTTTGTCTTTTTCTCCTTCTTTTTTTTCTGATTTTGTAGTATCTCCAAATCTGATTGGAACTGGCAAGAAACGACAATATTTTTTCAGAAGATCCAGAATTCGGTATTCATCCAGATATTCTTTTGCATCATCACTGATGTGCAGCACAATGTCGGTTCCTCTTTCCTGTTTTTCGGTTTCTTCAATAATATAATCGGGCGAGCCTGTGCATTCCCATCTGACGGCTTTTGAACCAGCTCCTTTTTTATACGTTTTGGTTATGATTTCAACTTTGTCGGCAACCATAAAAGCGGAATAAAAGCCCAGTCCAAAATGTCCAATGAGGCCACTTTGGGCTGCATCGGTTTTTCCTTTTATTTTTTTAATGAAGTCTTCAGCACTGGAAAACGCAATTTGATTGATGTATTTGTCAATTTCTTCAGCAGTGAGTCCAATGCCCTGATCTCTGATTGTGAGAGTTTTGGCTTTTGCGTCAAGGACAACTTCAATCTGCAGATTATCTGTTTCTCCGTTAAATTTGCCCTGAGAAGCCAAAAGTTTTAGTTTTGTTGTGGCATCAACAGCATTTGAAACAAGTTCACGCAGAAATATTTCCTGCTCGGTGTATAAAAATTGCTTAATAATTGGAAAAATGTTTTCCGTTTGAACATCAATTTTGCCTTTCTGTATCATGATATGGTTTTTTTAAATTCAGCAAAGCCGTTTAGCAAAGTTGATACCATTGCAGAATGTGACAAAATAATGGCATTTTTTCTGTCATTTTGTCAAGAAAACTCTTTTTTTAGTGAGAAGGAGTAGAAATGAATATTTGGCAATAATGATATTTACACTCTGGCGGTTCGGCTTTTCGGTGGTGTGCCTGCTCACTGAACTACTGAAAATCACAAAATTTTTTTCATTATCGAAATGCCGAATTAACCACCAATATTGCCAATGAAAAACGTCACCAGCCAATGAAAGCCACCGCCAGTTAAAAACTATCAGTTTTTTTATTGCTTTGTTTATTCTAAATCAATGAACATTTTTACAGCAATATATTCAGATTATCATGTGGTAAACATTTTTAAGCAAAAGTCTTTAATGTGCATTCGTATAATACCCTTGTATGTTGATATTTCTGATATTTCATCCATTGTAACCACATACTTTGGAAAATTATCAGGTATTTCAAGCAGGTTTCCGAATTCACGATTAATAGTTTCCTGATTTGATAGAATATATGCTACTTGTACATAGATTTTATCACCGGCTTTCTGTGCTATAAAGTCAATCTCCTTTTTCCCTTGCACGCCAACTGTTACAGAGTAACCAGCTATTCTTAGATGCAGATAAACGATGTTTTCAAGTATTTTGTTTATGTCTGTTGCTTTATAGCCAACAATAGCATTTCGAATCCCAACATCTTCAAAAAAGTACTTCTCCCCGATTTCAAATATTTTTTTGCCCTCAATTCCTGTGCGCTTAACTTTAAATATTAAAAAAGAGGTCTCAAGGTAGCCTAGATAATCAATGACTACCTGAGTAGAAATGTTAATCTTTTGAGATTTAAGGTAATCACTTATTTTTTTGGAGGAAACAATGCTGCCCAGATTATTAGATAAAAATTCAACCAGATTTTCTAAAAACTTTACGTTTCTTATGTTAAATCGAGCTACAACATCTTTAAGAAGTATAGTATTGTAAATGCTTGTTAAGTACTCATATGCAATCTGAATATCATTGCTTAGGTTAATCAGATAGGGGAGACCCCCAAGTTTCATATATTCTTGAAATGATTCAACCGAATCTGAAATTTTATTAAACATTATAAACTCAGCATAGCTTAAACCAAAGACTTTTATTTCGATATACCTGCCGCTTAGGAAAGTTGCTAGTTCGCCCGATAGTAGGTTTGCATTACTCCCAGTGCAATAGATATCATAATTTTTTCTGGTTACTAAATCTCTTAGCGTAACTTCAAAAGATTCAATATCCTGAATTTCATCAATAAACAGAGCTACCTTGCCGCTGCCCTTTGTGTTTTCCTTTAGGTAATTAAATAGGTCATTGGAATTCTTAATGGATGAAAATTCATTTTGTTCTTTGTTGATATAGATTATTTGAGTATTTGGTTCCTGAAATTTTATAAGGTTTTTTAGCTGCATCAGAAGATAACTTTTTCCCACTCTTCTTTGACCAACCAATACCTTTATAAGAGATTTACCGATAAAAGGCTTAATCTTTTCAATATAAAAGGGTCTATTAATGTAATCTGTCATGTTTCAATTATAATTTATATTTAGTGCAAAGATAACAAAACATTCAAACATAATTGATGAAAACGCATTTTTTTTTAAAACTTCAAGTATATAATTAAATTTTTAAAACAGATTGACAAGAATTCATTTAATAATCAGCATGTTAGAGTTGTGTGTTTAATTTGAAGAAAAAATTCGAATTTCGATTCATCGAATAGACCTGTTGTCCAACAGTCTGACGGGTCGGCTTTTCGGTGGTGTGCCTGCCCACAGAACTACCGAAAAGATACAATACTAATGACTTGCAGAATTTCTGCACTATTCTTCAGCTTTGATTTTTTCAATCAAATCGTCTATTTGTCTGAAGGCCTTTTTGAAAAATTGATATCTTTGTTTTTCTGCTATGCCACTGATGAGTGTTGATCTTTTGATTAATGAACGCAGCCATTCTTCTGTTTTGTTGCAGTATGACTCATTTGTGGTAGTCATGGTGTAAAATGAAAAATGACCCAGATATACTGCTTTTGATTTTTCCAGGTCAACAAGCACACAATTGTTGGTGATTTCAATATCACTGTAGTACATCTCATAGTTTTTGTCTGGAAATCCCACAGGTGGTGCATTGTTTTTATATTTGGCTGAATTTTCAGCCATTTTCTGAATATTCAGAATAACTTCTCTCAAAGATTCACAAACAGAGACTGCGTCATGGGCAGATTGAAACATGCCCGATTCCCAATAATACTCAATTTGTTTCAGAGTACTGTGAATGGTGGTGTCTGTCCAGATTTCAACTGAGGGCACTTTGGTGTAAAGTTCGATAATCTTTTGTGCAAGGTCTTTCACTTCCGCATCAATGGCCTCAAACCGAAATGTCATGGTTTCCATTTCAGGAATATTCATGATAGACCGCATCCAGTAGAACATCTTAAATGCAGCAATGGCATCAAACCTGTAGTGGTGAAAAACAGGAATATCACCACTTGCATAGATAATCTGTGCGTTTTTGACCTGAGAAATTATCAGCAAATCTTCGTGAATACTTGTCAGATATTCCATAAAACTATCAGGACGTGATTCAATGGTTGAATAGCGGAATGTAACCAATCCTGTCTCCTTTTTGCTATATGAATCAAAGGAAATATTGAACTGGTCACAAAGAATGATGATTTCATCAATGCTAAGCAGGGTTTCTCCTCTCATGCGCCTGTATGCGCTGTCTGTACTCACTTCAAGCAGATCTGAAAGTTCCTGAACCAAAGAAGTGTCGCGGGGTATCAGGTCATTGATTCTTTCCAGAAACTGAATCTGAATTTTTTGGGCATCCAATGATGTCATAAATTTTTGTATTTTTTGCAAATATATAAATTTTGTTTTGCATTTTTTGCAAAAACCCAAAACCCAATCATTGCGTTTTTGATTTTTTTCATTCGCATAAATAAAGGAGTTGTTAAAAAAAGCAATTTTCAATAAACCTGCAAAACCCTAATTACAAAGTCGTTTTTTTGGGCGAGCACCCCATCGTAATTTTGTTTCATAAACCAAAAAAACACACAGTTATGAAAACAAACACAACAAAACAAAAAATCATGTTCGTTTTAATTACATTATTATTGAGCACATTTACCTTCGCACAGCAAAAACAGAAAATTGCCTTTGTGAGTATTGACACAAAGGGTTTGACCATAAAAAATGATGCACTTGCAGGGCTTGTGCATCTGGAGCTTGAAAAGGCAGACAAATATGAGGTAATTGACCGATATGATGCAGCAGACATGTTAAAAAACAACAACATTGATCCAAATGTTTCATTTGGAAAGAACAGTCTTGTGAGAATAGGAAAAATTCTGAAAGTTGATAAAATGCTTACCGGCAGTATTGAAAAATTTGGCAATAAGATTATTGTAATTTTAAGGCTGATAGATGTTGAATCTGATATAATTGAAAAAACCGATGTAATGGAATATTTTGATCAGGAAGCAGATATTCAGTCAATGATTAGAATTTCAATCAATAACTTGCTTGGTATTCCCAATGAACAAAAGCTTCTTGATCTTCTTGTCAATTATGTGCAGCCACTCAATAGTCCCAAAACGAAAGTGAGTCTAAACGGACCACGAATGGGTGCTGCATACACATTTGGAAAGCTTGGAGAAAGGTTGATGGATCCTGAGGAGCAGGGAGGATACAATATGTTTCCTGTGATGTCGGTGTTTGGCTATCAGCAAGAATTTCAATATATCAGTTCAGGTGATTTTCAGGCGCTGATAGAGCTTGTTGGCTCTGTCAATGGACTTGAATCAGGGCAGTTTGCCCCATCTCTTATGTTTATGAATGGATTCAGATTCAACAGAAGAGGCTGGGAGGTGGGTGCCGGTCCCATTTTCAGGGCCACCACTCTTGCAAAAGGATATTATGATGAAGCTGGCAAATGGCATAAAACCAATGTGTTGGGACCCGGAGAAGAACACTATGAGCTGGTAAAGGCTTTTGATAGCAGAGGAACTACTTATTTGTCAACAGGACTAATCATTGCTGTGGGCAGAACATTTCGTTCAGGGTATTTGAATATTCCGGTGAATATTTACTATTCTCCACGTAAAGATGGAAGTATTGTGGGATTATCCTTTGGATTTAATATTGCAAAAACCAGACGTGAAAAATAAATTGATAGATTAGTTATTGAAAAAAGTCCTGCCTTGTGGTGGGACTTTTTTTGTAAATGCTCACCAATTTATCATTTATCAATTTATCACTATGTGACTAAAAAAATATCGCAGTTTTTTTTAGCCAATTTATCACGATGTGACGAATTCCCAAATTTTCACGAATACTAAGAGCTATGCAATACAAAAGGCTTATGCCTTGCATCAAAATCAACGGTGTTGATTTTGATTTTCATTGATCACAGAAATAATCTGAAAGATTATGAAGGGGATTTCTGTGGTAATTGCTCCTGAGAATACCTCTCGTCGCAATTACTCCAAAACAAACATAGCCTTTTGTATTGCTAAAATTCGAACATACACAAATCACAACGATAAAACATTGGAGCCTGATTCGCAAGAACTATTTTCTGCAAATTCAATATAACCAACTGTTTGTTAATGAACTACAAAAAAACTTTGGATTGATTCAATAAAACACTGTATTTTTGTAAGTTTTAAATAAGAAAAAATTTACATACTTATGAGTATTTTCAATAAGATATTTGGCAGCAAAGCAAACAGGGATATGAAATTACTGTCTCCTGTAATAGATAAAGTGAATGCAGCAGCAGTTCATATTTCAGGATTATCCAATGATGACCTTAGAAAAAAAACAATTGAATTTAGGGAAATAATATTTTCTGCAATTAATGATGAGGAAAACCAGATTTCTCAATTGAAAGAACGTATAGAAAATGATTATGAAATAGCAATTTTAGAAAAACAGGAGCTTTATAAAAAACTGGAAGAACTGGAAAAGCAATCATATGAGAAGACGCAAAAGACACTTGATGAATTGCTTCCTGAAGTATTTGCTGTTGTAAAAGAAACGGCGAAGCGGTTTACCGAAAATGAAACAATTGTTGTCACTGCCACAGAAATGGACAAAAGCTTGGCCACACATAAGGACTTTGTTACAATTGAAGGAAACAATGCAATTTACACAAATTCATGGCTTGCTGGAGGAAATAAGATTGTGTGGGATATGATTCATTATGATGTTCAGCTCATTGGCGGAACAGCATTGCATCAGGGAAAAATTGCTGAAATGGCAACAGGTGAGGGAAAAACCCTGGTTGCGACTCTTCCGGTATTTTTGAATGCTTTGCCAGGGAAAGGTGTACATATTGTGACTGTCAATGATTATTTGGCAAAGAGGGACTCTGAATGGATGGGTGTGTTGTATCAGTTTCATGGTCTGACAGTTGATTGTATTGATAAACACCAGCCCCATTCTCCTGAGAGAATTAATGCCTATTTGGCTGATATTACTTTTGGAACAAATAATGAGTTTGGATTTGATTATCTTCGTGACAATATGTCACGCTCTCCTGGTGAATTGGTTCAACGCAAACACAATTATGTTATTGTTGATGAGGTTGACTCCGTACTTATTGATGATGCACGTACTCCGTTGATTATCAGTGGTCCCACCCCAAAAGGAGATAAACAGGAATTTGATCAACTGAAACCTTTTGTACAGAAACTGGTAAATGAACAGAAAAAACTGGTAACACAGCAACTTGCTCTTGCCAAGCAGAAATTTGATTCAGGAAATTCTGACGATGAAAAGGAAACCGGAAAATTATTACTGCGATGTCACAGAGGATTACCCAAAAATAAAGCTTTAATAAAGTTTTTAAGTGAGCCAGGTGCCAAAAGTCTGATGCTGAAGACAGAAAATATCTACATGCAAGAGCAGATGAAAAACATGCACATTATTGATGATGATCTGTTTTTTGTTATTGAAGAAAGACAAAATTCAATTGACCTTACGGAAAAAGGAATTGATTTGCTCACCAAGGATACAGGTGATCCCACATTTTTTATTTTGCCTGATATTGGTTCTGAAATTGCCGAAATTGAACGTGCCGGACTAAATGAACAAGAAGCAAAACAGCGCAAAAGTGATCTCACCCGTGATTATTCTATTAAGTCCGAACGGGTTCATTCAATGAACCAGTTGTTGAAAGCATACACATTGTTTGAAAAAGATGTGGAGTATGTGGTCATGGAAAATAAAATTAAAATTGTTGATGAGCAAACAGGTCGTATTCTTGACGGAAGGCGTTATTCAGACGGTTTGCATCAGGCCATTGAAGCGAAGGAAAACTGTAAAATTGAGGCTGCCACTCAAACTTATGCCACCATTACATTACAGAATTACTTCAGAATGTATAACAAGCTTGCGGGAATGACAGGAACTGCAGAAACCGAAGCAGGTGAGTTTTGGGATATTTATAAACTTGATGTGGTGGTTATTCCAACAAACAGACCGATTGTAAGAAAGGATATGGAAGACATGGTGTTTAAGACCAAACGTGAAAAGTATAATGCAGTGATTGAGGAAGTGGTTCAAATGGTTGAAGATGGTCGTCCTGTGCTTGTGGGGACAACCAATGTGGAAATCTCAGAGTTGTTAAGCAGAATGTTGACGCTGAAAAAGATAAAACACAATGTTTTGAATGCCAAACTGCATCAGAAGGAAGCAGAAGTTGTTCTTCAGGCTGGTTTTGCAGGTGCTGTGACCATTGCAACCAACATGGCAGGCCGTGGAACAGATATCAAACTGGGGCCAGGGGTGAAAGATGCTGGTGGTTTGGCAATTATTGGAACTGAAAGGCATGAATCAAGAAGGGTTGACCGCCAGTTGCGAGGTCGTTCAGGAAGGCAGGGAGACCCCGGTAGCAGTCAGTTTTTTGTGTCTCTTGAAGATGACCTGATGAGAATTTTTGGTTCAGACAGAATTTCAAGAATTATGGACAGGCTGGGGCTGAAAGAAGGGGAAGTTATTCAGCATTCAATGATTACTAAATCTATTGAACGTGCGCAGAAAAAAGTTGAAGAAAACAATTTCGGCATACGTAAAAGATTGCTTGAATATGATGACGTGATGAATGTTCAGAGGGAAGCAATTTATGGCAAAAGACGTAATGCATTGTATGGCGACAAACTTTCCATTGATGTCAATAATATGTTTATGGATGTTGCTGAAAGTATTGTTAGTGAAAATCAGGAAGCTAGAGATTATGAAAACTTCAGGGCTTCGCTAATCAGAGTGTTTGGAATTGACACAAAACTTTCAGAAAATGATTTTTTCTCTGAGCGGATTGAGGAAATTGCTGATTCTGTGTATGAGCAAGCATGGACAAATTATCTACAAAACGGGGAACTTCTCGCTCAGCGTGTGTTTCCAATAATCAAAGATGTGTTTGAAAATTCAGGGCAGAAATATGAAAATATTGCAATTCCATTTACAGACGGGAAAAAAGCATTGAATGTTGTTGTGCCTTTGAAGAAAGCATATGATTCTCAAGGAAAAGAGGTTTGTGTTGCTTTTGAGAAAAGCATTGTGTTGTCGATTATTGATGATAACTGGAAAGAGCATTTGAGGGAAATGGATGACCTGAAACAGTCAGTACAAAGTGCTACCTATGAGCAAAAAGATCCTTTGCTTATTTATAAACTGGAATCCTTTAATCTTTTTCAGGGATTGATGGACAGAATTAATAAAGAAGTGGTCGCTTTTCTCAACCAGGGAAGAATTCCTGCTGGGGAAGAACAAAATGTGAAGGAAGCTGAAAAGCCTCAACGCACAAATCTTTCAAACCTGAAAACAGGAAGAGATACAAATATTCCAGGTCAGCAGCAACCACAACAACAGGCATATCATGACCCATCAGCAGGAAAACCTGTTCAGACAATGGTGAGAACTGAGAAAAAAGTTGGGCGCAACGAACCCTGTCCCTGCGGCAGCGGAAAAAAATACAAAAATTGCCATGGGTCATAGTTTATCGCATTGTTTTTCTTTGTAAAATGGATATTTGATGTCTTATGTATGGTTAATTTTACTTGCCTTGGGTTTGTGTTTTGATACATTTGCAGTATCTGTTTCCAGCGGAATTTCATGCAAAAATATTTCTTTCAGGCAAGCTTGCCGGTTTTCACTTGTTATGACAGTGTTTCAGGGAACCATGCCTCTGCTGGGATGGATTGCCGGAAAAAGTGTACATGTGTATATGGAGGCTGTTGATCACTGGATTGCGGCAGGGTTACTTTTTGTTGTTGCTATGAAAATGATTTTAAATGCATTCAGTCATGACGAAACAAAAAAACTAAACCCTCTCAAGTTTTCAACGATGCTTGGTCTTGCCGTTGCCACAAGTATTGATGCCTTCGCTATCGGAATATCTTTTGCTTTTGTAATGACTGATTTTATTCTGGCAATTGCCCTCATTTCAGTGTTCACTTTTTTATCAGCAATGCTGGGATTATTTATTGGCAAGAAGTCTGCTAAAATTAAAAGTTATCTGCTTGAACTTGCAGGCGGCATAATCCTTATCGCAATAGCAATTAAAATTCTCATTGAACACCTCTGAGAGAACTGGTGCTTTTTTTTGTCGCGCTTAACAAATTTGGATTAATTAATGAATGTCCCTTCGAAAATACTGTTTTCAATTCTTCTTCAGGTAGTAAAATTTTCTAAAAGTAGAACAATGCAACCATTTTTTATAAAAAACTCAGGCTAATACAATGTTTGCGCACAGTTTTAAATTGGTTTTTATAACAACAAAGATGCGTTTATTCAACATGTACAAACAAAAAGTTAAAATTAATTTTAATTTTAACAAACTTTTAACTATAATGTGTGGTCATTTACTATAAATTTGTAAAAAATTAACACCTTGTTTGGACATGTTTTACAAAGGATATAGGTTTCATCTCATTGTCGTTTTTGTGCTTTTGTTTTTTCTAACAGGCTTCCATTTTCAGTTTGGATATTTAAAAAAGCAGTTGAATGAGATGGAATCGCTGAACCTGTATCTATATAAACATATGTTGGGAAACCAGATGGATCATTTCATAGAACATAACCCAGATGATTATCTGGTTGCATTGTTTGATGATAATCCAGGCAGTTTTTATTATCTTATAGATTCCATGGTTTCAGAAAACTTTTCTGGTTTTTTCAAAAAGAAGGATGTTGCGTTTTTAATTACCAACAATAATGGAGAAGTGCTTTACAATGTGAATTGCAACATTAAAAACCTGACACAGAAAAGCCTTGACAATAATGACTTTTTTGAAGCTGCTGATGTTCCAATGGGGAAGCATGGAGAATTCAACATTTTGATTCCCAATTTGACTAAAAAAAGGAATCAATCCATTTTGTTGTTTTTTATGATTCTTTGGATAATGTTATGTGTTGTTACTCTTGGGTTTATGATTTATATGTGGGAGAAACAAAAGCGGGCACAGAAAATCAGGCTGAATGTTATCAACAATATGATGCATGAGTTTAAAACACCACTAACCTCAATACAGCTTATCAGTGAAATGATTCAGCAACAAGGAGCAGGGATGAAAGAGCAAAAGCTTAAAAACTATGCTCAGATTATTCATCAGGAATGTGATAAAATGTTGACTCAGGCAAAACAGATTCTCAATACTGCTTATTTTTCAGATGTGCAGTTCAAGTTGAGAATGAGAAAACATAATGTGCATGGTTTGATAAAAAGTGTGCTGGCATCATATGAAGCCATTTACAGTGAAAATGAATTCAAAATTTCAACTCAATTCGATGCACAAATACCATATGCAAATATTGACAGGACTCATTTTCAGAATGTCATAACCAATCTCATTGAAAATGCAAGAAAATATTCAAAAAATGCACATTCAAAGTTAGAAATTCTCACATATAACGATGGGAATAAGATTCTTATTGAAGTGAAAGACAATGGAATAGGGATTGACCATAAGCATCAGAAATATATATTTGACAGGTTTTATAGGGTAAACAGTGGAAATGTGCATGAAAAATCTGGTTATGGAGTGGGTTTATATTATGTAAAAACAATTTTGAAAAGAATGAAAGCTCACATTCGTGTGAAAAGTAAACCTGATGAAGGTTCCACTTTCATTATTCATTTAAGAACACAAACACAAAAAACATATAGAAATGGTAAAAAGTAAACAACCCAAAGCAAGAATCCTTTTTGTAGAGGACGACAAAAACCTCAATTCAATAGTTGAGGACATTCTCATATTTAAGGGGTTTGAGGTCGTCTCCTGTTTCGACGGAGACACAGCAATGATTTATTACAGCAGTCAGAAATTTGATCTGGTTTTGCTTGACGTGATGATGCCCAAAATGGATGGGATCACTTTGGCAAGAGAAATTAGAAAAAGAGACGAATTTACGCCCATCATATTTCTCACAGCCAAATCAACAAAAGAAGACACACTTGAAGGCTACAAAGTGGGAGCAGATGATTATATCACAAAACCCTTTGACATTGAGGAGCTTTTAGCCAGAATTGAAGCAGTACTTAAAAGAACCAAATTCACCGACAGCCTTTTTGCAAAAAGTGAAGATCAATCAGTGATTCAGCTTGGAAAATACACTTTTGATTCAGAAACTCTGCTACTTACAATGGGCAAAGACAACCGAAAACTCACCAAAAAAGAAGGTCAGTTGCTTAAATTGTTGTATCTTAAACGCAATGAAGTGTTAACCCGCGGACTTGCATTAAAGGTGATTTGGGGCAATGACGATTATTTTATGGGACGAAGCATGGATGTGTATGTGAGCAAGTTGCGCAAATACCTTTCGGGAGATTCCAGTGTGCAGATCGAAAATATTCACGGAGTGGGATTTAAAATGGTGATTGAGTAGAGGGTTTGATTTTTGTTTGGTCAACTAACTGGTTTGCTTGTTCTGCCGGGTTAAGAAAACCTGATTCATAACTTTCTGATAGAAACAAACACCCGGTGTTGAAAAAACATGTATTTTCGCATTGAAAAATATGTTATGACATGCCAAAAGTTTTAATTATTGATGATGAACGCAGTGTGCGTAACTCTCTCAGAGATATTCTTGAATATGAAAAATTCAATGTGGATGAAGCCGAAGACGGTCATTCAGGTCTTGAAAAACTTAAAAACTCAGCCTATGATCTGGTGCTTTGTGACATAAAAATGCCACGAATGGATGGTATTGAAGTGCTGGAAAAAATGATGGATTTTACCGATGTGCCCGTTGTGATGATTTCAGGTCATGCCAATATTGAAACAGCCGTTGAAGCCATTAAGCTCGGAGCCTTTGACTATATTTCAAAACCTCTGGATTTGAACAGACTTCTTGTAACTGTTAGAAATGCCATGGACAGAACCAGTCTTGTACAGGAAACCAAAGCACTCAAAAAGAAAATCAATCAGTCTTTTGAAATGATTGGAAAATCCGGGGCAATGGATCAAATCCGGAGTCTTATTGCAAAAGTGGCTCCCACTGATGCAAGAGTCCTCATTTCAGGTGAAAATGGTACTGGGAAAGAACTGGTTGCCCGTTCAATTCATGAAAACAGTTCCAGGGCAGCAGCTCCTTTTATTGAAGTAAATTGTGCTGCAATTCCTTCCGAATTGATTGAAAGTCAGTTGTTTGGCCATGAAAAAGGATCATTCACTTCAGCCATAAAACAACGAAGAGGCGATTTTGAGCAGGCTGGTGGAGGAACCTTATTTCTTGATGAAATTGGAGATATGAGTCTTTCAGCTCAGGCCAAAGTACTGAGAGCCTTGCAGGAAAGTAAAATCACAAGAGTGGGTGGCGAAAAAGAAATTTCTGTGGATGTGCGTGTCATTGCTGCTACAAACAAAAACCTGAGCGAAGAAATTCAAAAGGGCAATTTTCGCGAAGATTTATACCATCGCCTGAGTGTGATTATTATTCAGGTGCCCCCGCTCAGAGAACGGAAATCAGATATTCCATTGCTGGTGGATTATTTTTCTGATGAAATTTCATCGGGACAGGGAAAACCCCCGGTGACATTTGAAAAAGATGCCATTGATGCCCTTATGCAACTGCCATGGACAGGCAACATTCGTGAACTGAGAAATGTGGTTGAAAGACTAATCATTCTCTCCGATAAAAAAGTGACCGGAAAAGATGTGGAAATGTTTGCCAAACCACTGAGCAGATAGAAAGAAATCAATGTGTTTTTTTAGACAAAAACCAAATATTCTCACAGCCGCTTCCATATAAATTTGTAATTTTGGATGCCAACTTTATAAACTGAAAGCATGAATATTCTTATTTTAGGTTCCGGGGGCAGGGAATGTGCTCTGGCGTGGAAAATTTCTCAAAGTCATTTGTGTACAAATCTTTATATTGCTCCCGGAAATGGAGGAACAGACGAATATGGAGAAAACATCAACATTTCACCTTCTGATTTTCTGGCAGTGGCAACTTTTTGTCTTGAGAAACAAATTCAATTGGTTATTGTTGGCCCCGAAGACCCTCTTGTTAATGGGATTGTTGATTTTTTCAAATCGGAACAAAACCTGAAGCAAATTGCAATCATCGGTCCGGATAAATTTGCCGCACAACTTGAAGGAAGTAAATCTTTTGCCAAGGGTTTTATGAAAAAATATCTGATACCAACGGCCGCATACAAGAGCTTTGATCCAAGTCAACTCCTGCAGGCAAAAGAATTTCTAAACTCTCTTAATCCTCCCTATGTGATAAAAGCTGACGGACTGGCAGCAGGGAAGGGCGTGCTGATTTGCAATGATATGAAAGAAGCAGAAGATGCACTCAATCAAATTTTAACACAAAGAGCTTTTGGTGATGCAGGCAACTTTGTTGTTATTGAAGAATTTCTTGATGGAATTGAACTAAGTATCTTTGCTCTTACTGACGGCAATCATTTTGTGATGTTGCCCGATGCAAAAGACTATAAACGTATTGGTGATGATAATACAGGTCTCAATACTGGAGGTATGGGTACGGCTTCCCCAGTGCCTTTTGCTGATGAGGAATTTATGAAAAAAGTCATAAGTCGAATTGTTGTTCCTACGATTAATGGAATCAAAGAAGAGAAAATGCACTATTGCGGTTTTGTGTTTTTCGGACTTATGAATGTCAATGGCAATCCTTATGTTATTGAGTATAATGCAAGACTTGGCGACCCCGAAACTCAATCAATTCTACCCAGACTTGCCAACGACCTGGTGGAGCTTCTCATGGCTGCTAATTCCGGAGAACTCAATAAGATGAAAACAACTTATTTGCCTCTTTCAGTGGTAAATGTTGTGTTGGCTTCAGGAGGCTATCCCGAATCATATGAAAAGGAAAAACCAATCCTGACAGCAACAACCTGTGAAAACCAGATAGTTTTTCATGCAGGGACAAAAACTCATGAAAACCAGCTTGTTACATCGGGAGGACGGGTAATGTCTGCATGTGGGACGGGTACAAGTCTTCAGCAAGCAATTGACAATGCTTATGAACTGGCTGAAAAAATCGCATTTGAAAATAAATACTACAGAAAGGATATCGGCAAAGATCTTTTGAAATATATAAAATAATCATGCTCATTAAACTGTTTAGGGATATTTCTGATATCAGATGGCTGTCATCACTGTTGGTTGTGATTTTGCTTTTTGTTCCTTTTCGCTTTGTGACTGAACAGCACCATTATTCGAATAGTTTTCTGCAATACTTTGATTTTTTTGCACAAATGGACTATAAATCCAGCCTTGCATTCATTATCACCAGTGTGTTGATTGTTGTTTTTCTGCTGTTTGTTTTTAATCATTCGCTGATTATCAACAAACTAATCCCTTTGAAAAATTATTCAGGGGTCTTATTTTCTGTTGTGTTTCTTGTGGTGTGGAAACCTGTGTTTGCTTCTTTTTCTGATATTTTCACAACCTCATTATTGCTTGTTTCTGTGTACAATCTTTTCAGGGCTGAGAATTCAGAAAAAGATGTACTCAGATATTATGATTCAGCATTCATCATCAGTGTGGCAATAATTTTCAACATATATTTATTTCCATTTATAATCTTGCCTGTTATAGCGCAGTTATTATTCAGACAGATAAATCCAAAAATTATAGTTTCAACTTTAACAGGTTTTTTACTCCCTCATATTTTTCTTACTGCCTTTTATTTTGCCATACACAATACATTCCCTTATGGGAAAATGCTTTCAGACTTCTTTTCCAGTATTCAGATTTCATTTGATGTTTTTTTGGATTATCCAGTTCACTGGATATGCTTTACCCCAATATTGATCCTTGTTCTTTTCAGAGCACTGAACAGGCTTCCTGACAAAAAAATTTCTATCAGAAAAAAAACACTTCTGTTGTTTTGGGTTTTGGTGCTTTCGGTCATCTTGCTTGCCTTGAAGAATGTTCCACTTGACTTGATGTTACTCATTATTGCTTTTCCCCTTGGTTTTTTTATTGCCGATTCGTTCTATGATTTATTCAGCAAAAGGGTATTCCGGATTTTGGCAGATATTGGTTTTGTTGTCTTGGTTTTTTACAACATGTTTTTTGCTTAAGAAAGGATGAACAAACTCAAGAAATCCTTTGGTAATATTTTTCCTCAGGCTGGTTGTGATGAGGCAGGAAGGGGTTGCCTGGCCGGACCAGTGGTAGCTGCTGCCGTAATTCTGAAAAAAAATATTACCATTGAAAACTTGAATGATTCAAAAAAACTAACACTTAAAGAAAGGAATCAACTAAGGGATGTAATTATGGATAATGCACTTGCATGGGCAGTGGCCTTTATTGATAATCATCAAATTGATAAGATGAATATTTTGAATGCATCAATTCTTGCAATGCACCATGCGATGGAAAAACTAAATATTCAACCGGCTTTTGTTCTTGTTGATGGCAACAGATTTAAACCATATAAAGATATTCCTTATGAATGTATTGTAAAAGGAGATGGAAAGTATTTGAACATCGCTGCTGCCTCAGTACTTGCAAAAACTGCACGTGATGATTTTATGCTGAAAATTCACAATGAATTTCCTCATTATAATTGGCATAAAAACAAAGGTTATCCCACAATGGAGCATAAGCTGGCCATTCACAAATATGGGCTTACAGAATATCACAGAAAAACGTTCTCATCATCAATTCAAATGAAATTGTTTTAATGGCTTTTTTTGTAACTTCGCAGTCCAAAAAAAAACTGATAAATTTAAGCTGTTATGTCTGACTCAATTTCAGTAAAATACAATCCCATCATTGTTGAGGATAAGTGGTATGCACACTGGATGAAACATAATTATTTTCATTCTGAACCGGATAATAGAGAACCATATTGTATTGTTATCCCTCCGCCCAATGTAACCGGAGTATTGCATATGGGGCACATGCTCAATAATACAATTCAGGATGTGCTGGTAAGACGTGCCCGTATGAAAGGCAAAAATGCCTGCTGGGTGCCCGGAACAGACCATGCGTCAATAGCAACTGAAGCCAAAGTTGTTGCCAAACTGAAAGAAGACGGTATTGAAAAATCATCTTTAAGCAGGACAGAATTCTTAGAACATGCCTGGAACTGGAAAGAAAAACATGGTGGTATTATCCTCGAACAGTTGAAAAAACTTGGCGCTTCGTGTGACTGGAGAAGAACAGCCTTTACAATGGATGAAGCTCTCTATGAGTCAGTAATCGATGTTTTTATAGATATGTACAACAAAGGACTTATTTATCGGGGAGTAAGGATGGTCAATTGGGATCCTCAGGCATTAACTGCTCTTTCTGATGAAGAAGTTGTGTTTAAGGATACTCCTGGAAAATTATATTACATCAAATATCCTGTTGAAGGAGAACCTGACAGGTTTGTTACAATTGCTACCACCCGTCCTGAAACTATGCTTGGTGATACTGCTGTTTGTGTAAATCCTTCTGATCAAAGATTCAGGTTTCTCAAAGGCAAAAGAGTTGTCATTCCGCTTATCAACCGTGTGGTCAATGTGATTGAAGATGATTATGTGGATATTGAATTTGGTACAGGTTGTCTTAAAATTACCCCTGCCCATGACTACAATGACTATCTTATTGGCGAAAAACACAATCTTGAAGTAATAGATATTCTCAATGAGAATGGCACTCTCAACGAAAAAGCGGAGATTCTGATTGGATTAGATCGTATGCAGGCAAGGAAAGAAATTGTGAAAATGCTTGAAAATCAGGGGTATATTGAGAAAATTGAGGAGTATCAGCACAATGTGGGATATAGCGAGCGTACAGATGTCCCCATTGAGCCTAAGCTGTCAACACAATGGTTTCTAAGCATGCGTCAACTGGCTGAACCTGCTCTTGAGGTTGTAATGAATGATACAATTCAATTTCATCCTGCAAAGTTTAAGAATCTTTATAAACACTGGATGGAAAATGTGAGAGACTGGTGTATTTCACGTCAATTGTGGTGGGGACAACGTATTCCTGCATGGTATATTCCTGACGGCAGATATGTGGTGGCAAAATCTGCTCAGGTTGCACATCTGCTTGCAATGGAAAAATATGGGCTTGAGGATTTAAAAATTGAAGACCTCCGACAGGATGAAGATGTGCTTGACACATGGTTTTCCAGCTGGTTATGGCCAATTTCGGTTTTTGATGGAATCAGAAATCCCGATAATAAGGATATGAAATATTATTATCCCACTGATGATCTGGTAACAGCTCCTGAAATCCTTTTTTTCTGGGTGGCGCGTATGATTATGGCAGGGCTGGAATATCCAAAACAAATTCCTTTTAAAAATGTGTATTTTACAGGGATTGTAAGAGATAAACTTGGAAGAAAAATGTCCAAATCATTGGGTAATTCACCTGAACCACTCAAACTCATTGAAAAGTATGGAGCCGACGGTGTCAGGCTGGGCATGTTGCTGACTTCACCTGCAGGAAATGACCTCCCTTTTGATGAATCTCTTTGTGAACAGGGAAGAAACTTCTCCAATAAGATATGGAATGCATTGCGACTGGTGAAGGGATGGAAGGTGAATGAGTCTGCCAGTGTTGAAGAAAGTGCACGACTTGCTTGCCTGTGGTTTGAAAACAAAATCGCAGAAACCACAGAACTGCTTGATGATCATCTGAATAAGTACAGGATTGCAGATGGACTTATGTTGCTCTACAGAGTGGTTTGGGATGATTTCTGCAGCTGGTATCTGGAAATGGTAAAACCTGCTTATGGAGAACCAATTGATAGACATACATTTGATAAAACAATTCTTTTCTTTGAACAAATCTTAAAATTGCTTCATCCCTATATGCCCTTTATTACTGAAGAACTTTGGCACCAGATTGATCAAAGAAAAGAGGGGGATGATCTTATTATACAGCCCTTACCTCAAGCGCAGAAATTTGAGATTAACATTATTAGTCGCTTCGAATTGGTGAAAGAAGTCGTTTCAGGCGTGAGAAACATGAGAACAAAATACAATTCATCTCCAAAAAATGCACTCACATTACAACTGAAAAAATCAAACGCTGATGAAATTTCTGAGTTTGCTGCAGTTGTGACAAAACTAGCCAATCTTGAAAAATTTGAGATTACAGAGAATCCAAATA
The DNA here is from genome assembly GCA_964526285.1 of uncultured Bacteroidales bacterium. Taxonomy (GTDB): domain Bacteria; phylum Bacteroidota; class Bacteroidia; order Bacteroidales; family DTU049; genus CAYMAZ01. The sequence continues at coordinate 24,325 of CAZGIW010000015.1, forward strand.
CCGATTTTGCTCAGTTTATGGTTGGAACAAATGAGTTTTTTCTGTCTGTTGAGAGTTTAGCTTCTGCCGAAGAAGAGATTGCGGACATTGTGAAGGAAATCAACTATTATGAAGGGTTTCTCATTTCGACCAAGGCCAAACTTACCAATGAAAAGTTTGTTAGCAGTGCCCCTGCAGCTGTTGTTGAAAAGGAAAGACAAAAGGAGCAGGATGCCCTCAATAAAATGAAAATACTAAAAGAACGACTTGAGAGTTTGAAAAAAGGAAAGTAGTCATATTATTCTATTTCAGGTCAATAAATTCATAACTGCACTCTCCGTTTGTGTTTGTAAACTTCACATATGTGCTTGGTTTGTTGCTCTCTTCAACCAAAGCATCAAGAGTAAGATAAGTGGTATTGCCAATCACATCAACGGCTTTCTGATGTCTGTGCCCCTGAAAAACATAATCTACATTGTGCTGAAAATATAAATCAAGCAATATATTGCTGTCTTCATTAATCATGGATGTGGCAAGGTCAAGACCTGATTTTCTGATGTTTACATGAGAAAAAACAAAGCAATTGCGGTAATTCGTCCTCTCTTTTTCAAGGAGGTTTTTCAGCCATTTCATTTGTTCTTTTCCCAGTGTAGCTGAACCTGTTTCAAGAAAAATCAGTAAATCTTTTGATGTTGTTGTTTCTACTTCAACGGTGTATGTTGAAGAGCCAAAAAATTCAAGATAGTATTGCCAGCCGTCAAAATAAAAATCATGATTACCGGCAATAAGAAAACATGGTTTTTGTGGAATTGTAGTAAAAACCTCATTCGCTTTTTCAAAATCTGATTTATTTCCGGTTGTTATATCTCCCAGAATTATTGAGAAATCATAATTATTTGCTTTGTTCAGAAACAGCACTGTGTTTTCTGTAGGGCCAATATGTGTATCAGATCCAATTAGAAAAGTGTAGGAATCTCCATATATTTGTACTTTACGCTCAGGATGTAAACTATTCCAGTCCATTGATTGTTGAAAACGCTCATTAACTCCAGTCTCCACGTAAACCAGCCCCCCCACATCCAGATAACCACAACCACCAAGAAGTAAAGTCAATATTATTGTGAAAGTTTTTAAAGCACGTTCCATGTGACACCTCCTCTGATTAGAATTGAATAATAATTTGCTGCAAGATTCATTGATCCTGCTGTTCTGAAATTAAGTTGTACAAAATAATTGATTTTTTTGCCTGTCTTATATTCTCCCAGTACAATAAACGAAGGGTTTGTTTCAATATCAAGCAGATATCTGTCAAAATTGGTGGCGGCAATTTGGATATTCCATTGATTATCAATTGGTTTAATCCACCAGCCCAGATGATAAATGAAATTACGGTTATCTGTTATTTTTGTATTGTCTCCGGTAAAGACTTGGTTTTCCAATGCATACTTGCTGAGTTTTGTTTCTCTTCGATTGTTTCCCAGTTGAAATTTCCATCGCAGGGTAGTGTATTCCAACCGAACAAAGTAATAATTGTCTCTGAAATTCTCTGTGGGAAGTATATGAAGGTGTCCTGCACTTGCAGAGAGTTTTTTGTGTTCCTTCTCAAATATTTGGTGTTGAATTGAAAACCCAAATGCATTGAATGTCTTATGTGCATTATTGGAAAAAAGAAAATTCGAGCCCAACTGAAGCCGGGTTTTTTGGCCAGCATTAACAATAATGTTTGGAGATAGCTGTGAAAACCCTGAATATGTTTGGTTATGACCCCCGTCTGCATACATCTCAATAATCAGTCTCTCAGGGGGCTTATCAGCCGAAATTTCCTGAGTATAAACATTGGTTGTATGTAGGCAAAAACATAAAAAGAATAGAGATAATGTTCTCATATTATAATGTATTTTTTGCGAAGATAATTTATTTTTTAAAAATTAATGACAAGCAAAGCATAAAAAACCCAAAGACTATTTTCCTACAAGAGGAAATCTTCTGCCCATGCCGAATGCTTTGGGAGATACTCTGAGAACCGGAGGTGCCTGAAAACGTTTGAATTCATTGCGGTCAACCATTGCAATCACTCTGGCAGCCAGTTTATTGCCTACCTCAGGCAGATTACAAATGACTTCAAATGGGGAGCCCAGTTCAAGGTAGTGAAAAAGTATCGTGTCAAGAACAGGGTAAGCAGGAAGGCTGTCGGTATCTTTTTGATTTGGTTTTAGTTCTGCAGTGGGTGCTTTTGTGATGATGTTTACAGGAATTATTTCTTGTTTACGATTGATGTATTCACAAAGTTCATATGCTTGTGTTTTGTAAAGGTCGCCAATCACTGAGAGTGAACCGCACATATCTCCGTAAAGAGTTCCGTAGCCGGTTGCCATTTCACTTTTATTTGAAGTATTGAGCAGAATATGTCCGAATTTGTTTGAATAGGCCATAAGCAAAAGTCCCCGCAACCTCGACTGGATGTTTTCTTCTGTAATATTTTCTGAAGTTCCTTCAAAAGTGGGTTTCAGCAGTTGAAGAATATGCCGGAAATTATCTTCAATATTCAAAATATCCAGTTTTATATTCAGCCTTTGTACCAAATCAGAAGCATCATTGAAGGATTCTTCAGACGAATAGGCTGTGGGCATGTAAATGGCAAGCACTTTTTCATGTCCAAGGGCTTCAACTGCCAATGTGGCAACCAAAGCAGAATCAACACCTCCGGAAAGTCCTATTACAGCAGATTGAAAACCAGTTTTAGAAAAATAGTCACTGATGCCAAGAACCAGGGCGTTGTGAATTTTCTCAACAGCCATAAAATCAGTTTGTTTTAACGGGTTGTGAGAGGCAATGATGTCATTCGCACTGAATGTTTTGATATCTTCTTCAAAAAAACGGAGTTGTCCGCACACTTCACCATCTGGAGAGATTGCCATGGAGCCACCGTCAAAAATGAGTTCAGTCTGAGCACCCATATTGTTCACATAAAAAATAGGAAGTTGTGTTTCCTTTGCTTTACGAATGAGGATTTGTTTGCGGGTGTCATACTTCATATAGTCGAAAGGAGATGCTGCAATGTTTATTATTACAGAAGGATTTTGCTGAAGCAGTTCATCCATTGGATTGACTTTGTATTCAAGCGAATCGCTTTTGTCCCACAAGTCTTCACAGATGGTGAGTGCAATGCGGTGCCCTTTAAAGTCAAACACCTGAAACACATCAGCTGGTTCAAAATAACGGTATTCATCAAACACATCATAGTTGGGAATCAGCCCTTTGTTTGCCTGATGAACCAGTTGTTTATTGCAGAAGAAAAAAGCAGAATTATATAAATATTTTCCTTTTCCGCTCATATTACGAGAAGGTGCACCGATGATAATGGCAATATTTTCTGATAAATCCTGCACAAAATGAAGAGCACTTTCAGTTTTTACCAAAAAATCTTCCTGTTCCAAACGGTCGAGTGGGGGATAACCTGTGAGAAATAGTTCAGGAAACACAATGATGTCAGCATGTTCTTCAATGGCTTTTTCAACAGCTTTTTCAATGGTTTTTAGTGTTTGTTCAAAATGCCCTATGGTTACATTAAACTGTGCAAGACAAATTCTCAGGTCGGTGTTCATGATTTGGTTCTGTTATAAATGATAAAAAAGCCACAGGGCTTTTTTATCATCAATTATTTTGAAATGAACTAAAACAAAATTCCCAGATTCACTGTGATAAAGTTGTTTTTAGCTTTTAAATCCTTGTCCTTAAAAATGTCAGTAAGTCCGTTGTTAAAATTAACACCAACCAGCGCTGCAGTTGTTCCACCCAGAGAATACTCAAGACCTATGCCAATCAGAAAAGAAATTCTGAAAAGATTGATATCACTGTTAATGTCCTCATCGAGGAGGCTTGGAAGTGAATTCCCCTGAGAGTCCTTGCTGTCCATGTCTCTGAATGATTGTAATCTCATATTAATACCACCCCCAAACTTGGCAAAATATGTAATGTAGTTGATTTCATTGGTTTTCATCTTTAGGGCAATGGGCAATTCAATGTATTGAACTCTATAAGTGGCAGTATTTGTTGTTGTTGCACCAACTGTATCAACCCAGTTTAGTTTTCCTCCGCTATATACAGATTCAACACCAGTTGAAAGAGAATAGTTGTCTGCCAGTGTGAATTCTGTAATCAGACCGTACCCAAAACCAATTCGTAGTCCATTGTAATTGTGTGTTTTTGTTTCAGGCTTAAGCCAAGCAACACTTGGAGATCCATGAAGTCCAAAACGGAAGAATTTTTCATTTTGCCCAAATGAACTAATAATGAAAACAAAAAGTAATAATGAGAGAATTGTAATCTTTTTCATAATTTTGACGTTTATTTTTAGTTACAAAATTAAGCTAAACTTTTTAAAATATGAATATGTTTATTACAAATAATAAAAAAATATTTTGGAAACTCATTGCTGGTGTGATTGTCAGTGTTTTTTTTATTGGGTGCAAATGCGACAGAGACAAGGCATTCCGGATAGTCAGAGACAGGGATCTGAAAAAACATGACTATATCAATGTGAAAGTCAAGCGTTTTGATGTGGAGTTGTTTAAGGTTAATCCAGATAGTTTACAATCGGAACTAAAAAATCTGCAAAGTGAATTCTCTCCTTTTCTTGAAGCTGATTTGGAAGATCCATACAGTATTCTTATGATGGAGGCCTATTTGAATGATATTTCGGTTCAGACACTCTATGAGGCAACAATGGAAGCATATCCGGACATTACTTTTCTTGAGGCTCAGCTTACTGATGCTTTTAGAAGGGCAAAAGTAGTCTTGCCTGAATTTGAAGTCCCTGATGTTTATACCTATGTTTCAGGTGGGGATTTTGAATTTCCTGTAAAATATGCTGATGGCAATTTGATTATTGCTCTTGACATGTATTTGGGTGGGGATTATCCGGTTTATTCCATGTGGGGAATTCCAAAATTTGTCTCCTACAGAATGAGGCGCGAGCAAATTGCCGTTGATTGCATGAAAGAAATTGGACGTTCATATGTGGACAAGTATGATGTGAAAAACAAAACATTTCTGGATAGAATGATTTATCAGGGTAAATTATTGTATTTTGCTGATTTGACTCTTCCTCACATTCATGATAGTATAAAAATATTTTATACCACCAGACAACATGGCTGGGCAAATGAATATCAGGGTAATGTGTGGTCTTTCTTCATGGAACAGGACATACTCTATACGAATGACATGAGAACCATTCAGAAATTTATGAATGATGGTCCTTTTACCAGTTCTTTTTCAAAAAATTCGCCACCAAGAATTGGACATTTTATTGGTTGGCAAATTGTTAGGTTGTGCATGAAAAACAACCCTGAAATGGAAGTAGCAGAACTGTTTCATGAAATCAATTCAGCCAAAATTCTTAAAATGTCAAAGTATAAGCCTGAAAAAAAATAAAAAAATAAAATATTTGCGCATTTTTTATCAGGATACTGACTGTTTATTTAAGAAGAATAAAAAATTATTAACGTTTTTGAATATTTTTTTATAGTTTATTTGTTACTTTAAGACTTGTAAAAATATTTGTATAGCTATTTGAATTGGTTATTAATATAATTTTTGCAGAAATCTTTTTTTTTATTTACTTTTTGAATATATTTGCAAAAAAAAGGGGGTTGGTTATGTATTGGACATTAGAATTAGCATCCAAACTGGAAGATGCACCATGGCCTGCAAAACGTGATGAGCTTATAGAATGGGCAATCAGGTCTGGTGTTCCCACTGAAGTGATAGAAAATTTGAAAGAAATCGAAGACGAGGGAGAGGTATATGATACAATTGAAGACATTTGGCCTGACTATCCAACGAAAGAGGATTTCTTCTTTCATGAGGATGAGTATTGAACATATGGAATCTGCATGATAATATGCCGGCTTGCTTTGGCTATTGTTATGTCAGGGATTTTTTTAATGGAAAAACGCAGCATACACGTTGCGTGCAACCAGTATAACAAAGAAGAGTGCCTGTGACACAAAAAGCAGTCCCCAGAATACTGCAGGAATTCCGGTCATATTGCTCAGGTTGGTGGCATCGCCTGCAAGTTTAGGCTTTTTCAGGCTCAGATAAAAAATATGGGCAGACATAATCAATGATTCAATAAGAATAATTGTAAGGATAACAACAGCTGTTGCCCACATAAGTTGTGGCATTTTAACAACCTGAAATAACAACAAAGCAAGAGTGATAAGTGCCCAAACTATGCCGTAGGTATTGCGAATATTAACCAGAAGTTGCAATACAAGCACTGAGATAAGAATAATGTGAAAAATACCTGGTGTATTATTAAGAATAAGCAAAAATCCGCCCCAGGCAAATGCTGATGCAAAGGGATACCCTGAAATGGAAACAATGAATCTGTGAAAACCGCTTCGGCTTTCAGTAAGAGTCATGCCACTCATATTTGGATAAAGTTCAATGCGATATGTTTTGCCTCCGGTGAGTAAACTGGCAAATGCATGCCCGCTTTCATGAATCAGGGTATGGAAAGTGCGAAACACTTTATCTAAAACAGGGATTCGGTAAATCAGAACAGCTACACCGGCAAGAATAAAAAAAGAACGTGGTGAAGGATTCAGCACCACGTTTGTGTATATTTCATGAAAAAAAGTCATTTTTTGAAAATGATTATCCGGCAATCATCACCGGCATCACAAGCATCAACATATCTTCATCAGGATTGTCTGTCTCTGATGGAAGAATAAGGCCTGCCCTTTTGGATTCAGAAAGTTCAAATATGACATTCTCATCTTCAAGATTTTGCAGCATTTCAATAATAAACTTTGCATTGAAACCGATTTCCATATCTGTGCCGTCATAATTGCATGTCATCTTTTCAACAGCTTCATTGGCAAAATCAATATCTTCAGCCTGCAGTGTCAGTGTTTGTCCGCTGATAATAAATCTGACCTGATGTGTTGACTGATTTGCATAAATTGTTGCTCTTCTCAGGCAATTTATCAAATCAGTACGGTTCACAATCATTTTATTAGGATTTTGGGTGGGAATAACAGCTTCGTAATTTGGATATTTCTGATCAATGAGACGGCAAATCAGATTGTAATTTTCAAAAGAAAAGGAAGCATTTGTGTTGTTATATTCAACTTTTACTGTGGAGTCAATTCCGGTTAGAATATTTTTAAGGATATTGGAAGTTTTTTTTGGAATAATGAAAGAAAACGGAGTTTTTGAAGTAATGTCCTTTCTTTTGAAACGGACAAGTCTGTGTGCATCAGTTCCTACAAAATTCACATGAGTGTCTGTCATTTCACAATAAACTCCAGTCATAGCAGGTCTCAACATATCGCTGATGGTTGCAAAAATAGTTTTTGAAATTGCAGTTGCAATAACATCACTGTTTATATCAATGTTGTCAGCGTCAATCATGTCAGGCCTTTTTGGATAGTCTGCAGGGTCATAACCCGCAAGCCTGTATCTTCCTTCTCCTGCAGAAATCTCAATATTGAGAGGGTTGTTTATGTCCTCTGCTGATATTGTAACAGGAATAGCTGGGAGTGTTTTTAAGGTTTCAACAAGAATACGTGCAGGAATGGCAATCTTTCCCGGATTTTCTGACATAGTCACAGGAACATCAACCTGAATTGAAGTTTCCATATCAGAAGCAGTAATTAAAAGTTTTTCATCTTCTAATTCGAAAAGAAAGGTTTCAAGAATGGGAAGACTTGTGTTTGTGGCAATAACTCCGTTAATTGCCTGCAGGTTCTTAAGAAGAACATCGTTAGAAACAATACATTTCATGATATTTATTTTTGGGGTAGCAAATATACTTGATTTTTTTGAATAATGTTGAAAAAAACCTCATTATAATAAAAAAAAACAGGAATAACCCATAATTATTGATGATAAATGTCCTTTTTACTGCATTTCAAAAATTTGAATCCCCTCAAGTGTTACGCCTTGATAATCTGGCATAAAAAAATGAATAGGCTTTAGGATTCTGCCAAATACAAAATATTGAATTGAGACAAGTTCTTGTTTTTCATCCTCACCAATAAAAGCCCACATTCTTTCTCTGTCCCATGGATAATCTGAAGTTTCAAAAAATCGTGCTTCCAGTTGTTCTTCATCCAGCTCATTTGGCTTCAGGTAAGTATTCATGCTAATTGGTTTTCCTGTTTTAGGGACAACTGTGAGTTGTTGAAATGGGACGAGCTCAAGCAGTGAGTCTCTGACGGATTTTGTCGGGTCATCAACAAAATATTCAAAACGAGCATCATAAAATCCCGAAAGATAATTAATCATTTTCACTGTATCATAATTCTCAACATAGCCATCAGTTTCAAATGAGTAAAGCTTAAAATTCCTGTTGTCAGGATTTTCAATCTTGAATGATTTGTTTTTTTCTTCAGGATATATCAAGGTTACACTTTCGATATCTTTCATAAATAGATTGAATATGGTATGGTCGCGCCAGTCCCAAATATTTGTTGAAAATCTTGTATGCAAAAACCCCTTAAAACCAGGGATATATGTTAGGTATGGAACATCAGATTTGTCCATTTTCATATATGTGCCTGTATTGTCCTGAGAATTATCTCCCACATAATAAGTTTTTGTAAGTCGTTCCCTTTTGAATAGGCGAATTCCCCAGAAATCAATAAGATATCTTTTCTGGTAAATTTCAACCTTCACTCCATGGGAGGCCATGTGCCTTAGCACATTGTCTCTTGCTGCAACAGCAACTGGTGCACGAACAGTTACATACATTAATGTTCTCAAAAACTGCTGAACCATATCCCTTTGAGCAACAAATTCTTTGTTTGCTGTCCATATTCCTGAATCTCCTCTTTCAAGCAAAACTGAAGTTCCATCCATACTTGCTATAAATATCTTTGTGATGGATGCTGTATCTGCTACAGCAAAAGAACTTTCATTCTCTTTCAGAGTAGTAGTACGCTCAGTCAGTACTAAAACAAAAACAATGAGCCCTAATATAATAAGTAATCCCCACAACAGTCTTTTTCTCTTCATGATTTTTATTATTTATCTTGTGTAAACTCTTTTTCTGATAATACTCATAACAAGCCCAATTCCAAAAACAAAAAGGACAGGCAATACAATATTGAAAAATTGCCACTTGACTTTCTCTTTGACAACTTTTGATTTGTCAAGTAGCCTGATTCTAATTTCTCTTGACCTGATTTCAAGCAAATTATTTTCATCGCAAAGATAACTCATGGCATTGAGCAGAAAATCATTGTTGCCGTATTGAGTGCGGGTATATTTGTCATAACCTAACTGAAGAGGAAAATACCGTCCATCACGGAAATCAAATTGATTTTTTATAAGATCTCCGTCAGATACAACAATCATTTTTGTTGGAATGCTTCTCTCTCTGTATCGCATTTCAGGATTTTCGGCAATTTCAGGAGGAAGTCTGTTTAAGAACACACTCTCAAATTCTCCCTCAAGCAATACAGCAACAGGGATATTTTGTTTGTTATAAAGTGATTTTTCAGGCACCTCTTCGATGATATTCAAACTCACTGTCACCGGAGTATTTATTTTTCTTGAAAAAGGAGAGGTGTGCATCAAAACGGTTTTCTTAATCCCTTTTCCACTTACAGTATCAATACTACTTGTAAATTCAAGCCTGACAGGATTTAGGTTTTTAACAATAGGATGTCCCTGATTGGAGAGAATAAGGGGAAAATAATACCAGGTATAAAATTCAAACTGAGGCTGGTCGCCAACCATGCCTGTGAATACTGGAATGGGTGCACCGTTGATATCAAGAATCAAATCAGTATTAATTCGTACTCCCCATTTGAAAAGCATATCTTCAAGGTTGAGACGTTTTGAAAAAGACACCATATTGTCAGAACTATGCAAGCTATCCATCTCAGCATATACCGGATCAATAAGCCAAAGGGCAGAACCTCCTGTCATTATAAATTGGTCAATGATGTATTTGTCTTTATCACTGATGGTTGAATCGGGTTTTGCAAGAATAATACATTTAAAACCCTGAAGTGCGTCAAGTTGTCCGTTAATCTCAACACGTTCAACCCGATAGTATTCTGAAAGTAATGTTTCTGCAGCAATAGTTTCATAAGGCTCCAGTCCTCCGTAGCCATGAAGTAATGCTACACGCGGCTTCTGAACTATTGTGAGTTTTCTGATTGCATCAGCAAGTTTAAATTCCAAAGCCTGTATAGAGTTGTTAATCATCATTTCAGGATGCCTTGGGTTATCTAAGATTGATGTAACAAGTAACTGAATAGGCACCTCTCTTTCTCTGTACATGGCAATGGCACCGGGAATAATAATCTTCTGCGATCGTTCAGTTTCTGAGTCCTCTGAAGCAATATGAGGCTGAATTCCTTTCATCTGAAGTTCTTCAACTATTTGATAAACAGCGCGTTTGTCCTTTCCCGCTGTAATATCTACAAATTCAAACTCAATGTGGTTTTTACTGTATGACCTGAACTCATTGAGCATTGTACGTGTTTCGTTTCGCAAACGCTTATATTGTGCAGGAAGGTCTCCCTCAAGATACACCTTGAAAAACACAACATCATCCAAATTCCTTATTAAGTCTTTGGTTTGATTTGATAGGGTATAGCGCTTTTCTGTGGTCAGGTCTATGCGTGTAAACAAATAATTGCCTGCAATATTTAAAAGTACAATAATTGCTATCAGTTGCAGAAACTGAATGATATTCTGCATTTTGATGTTTTTGGGCCGGACAATCTTATCTTCTTTCATAACAACATCTGTGATTTACCATTTGCGCCTTTCAAGTGAAATTTTTGTTAACAGCAGAAAAATTGTAATAAAACTTAAAAAATATAACACGTCTCTGGTATCAATGACTCCCCTGCTCATTGAAACATAATGTTCGTTAATTCCAATGGATTTGACAAACAAATCAAATGAGCCAAGAAAACGGAACTCATAAATAAAGTCAAATCCAAAATAGAAAAAACCACATAAAAACACAGAAATAATAAATGAAACAATTTGATTATTTGTGAGAGAAGAAACAAAAAGGCCAATTGCAGCAAAAGCACTTCCTAAAAAAAGAAGCCCAATATAAGAGCCCCATGTGCCGCCAATATCAAGGTTGCCTTTGGGGAATCCAAGAGCATATACAGTATAATAATAAGTGAGTGTAGGGATAAGTGTTAATACAAGTAATACAATCATAGCCAGATATTTTCCTGCAATAATTTGTAATTCAGTTAATGGCTTAGTCATGAGCAATTCTATTGTCCCATTGCGCTTTTCTTCCGAAAAAGATCTCATGCTGATGGCCGGAATCAGAAATAAAAAAACAAATGGGGCAAGTATAAACAGGCTGTCAAGACTGGCATAACCAAATTGTAAAATATTGAACTCCAAAGGGAAGACCCATAAAAACAAACCGTTAATGAGCAAAAACACAGCAATAACAATATATCCCAGTAATGAGCTCAGAAAGTTATTCAGTTCTTTTTTGAATATGGCGAACATGTTCTTTTGTGTTTTTTATGATGAAACAAAATTAATAGTTTTAAGTGAGATAGAGGATTTTTTTTTGAAAACAGTTGAATATTCAGGTGTTTTTTTCATGTTGTATAATGAAGTTTTTTTTGTTTTATTGTTTAATAAAAAGGTTTTTTTGTGAGGATTTAACAGAAACCACAGAAAATTTCTATTTTTGCAAAAAATTTATCGTTATGAGAAAAAATATTATTGCAGTTATGGTTGTCCTGCTTTCTTTATCAGGATATGTTGCACAAGCTCAACTTGTCACAGGTGGAACTTTGAGCGCCGACTACAGGGATGATGGCTACTACATTGAACTTGCTCCCAAAATTGGATATATGTACAGCATCTTTGAATCAGG
>CAZGIW010000015.1:36290-48717 GCA_964526285.1 uncultured Bacteroidales bacterium
TCCCTGTGAGTCAAATCAATAATCACTTTGCTGTCAGGGAATTTTGTTTTCACATGTGCTGCAAGCGCATTGGCGCAGAACACAGACCTGTGTTGCCCGCCGGTACATCCAAAACTGACCATCAAATCAGTAAAACCACGCGACAGATAGTTTTCAATGGCATTGACAACAAGTTTTTCTGCTGAATTAAGAAACTGTCCAACTGAGTCTTCACTTTCCAGCAAGTCACTAACTTGTTTGTCAAATCCTGTTTTGGTTTGCATCTCTGCCATGCGACCAGGATTGGGCAACGAACGACAATCAAAAACAAAACCGCCTCCGTTTGTGCTGCTGTCCTCAGGAATCCCTTTTTTGTATGAAAAACTGAAAATCCGTACAGTGAGTTTGTCCTGTTTGGGTGTTTCCGTTTTCGTAATGTATTTTTCTGTAATAATTTGAAGAACAGATTGCAGATGTGGAATTTCAAATGGAATGTGTTCATCAAGCAATTGTTTCAAGTTGGCAGCAGCATATGGAATACTCTGTAAAAAATGTGTCTTTTTCTGGAGCATGCCTCTGAAACCATAGGCTCCAAATGCCTGAAGTATTCTGAGAAGTTTGCAGGCAGTTAATTCTTTTTGAAAATCTGTATGCAATGGTTTAACAGGGAGCAAATTGTAATACACATCAGTGAGTTCTAATCGGAAATCAAATGACAAATCAGCTTTTGCATCAAGTATGCAGGATGCCAGGTCATATAGATATGGCCCCCGGCGACCTCCCTGAAAATCAATCAAATACACCTGGTTGTTGTGAACCATGATGTTTCTCGACTGAAAATCGCGAAACATAAACTGAGAGTGTTTTTTTTGAAGCAAATATTCGGTAAGAGAATGAAAATCTTTTTCCAGTACATCTTCTTCAAAATAAATGTTTGAAGGTTTGAGAAAATAATATTTAAAATAATTCAAATCCCACATCATTGCCTGCTTGTCAAAACTTTCAACCGGATAGCAATGTGAAAAATCAAGGTTTTGGGAAGCAACAAATTGAAAACCAATTAGCTGGTTCAATGCCTCTAAATAATATTTGCGTGTTTGTTCAGAAATCCCTTCGTTTTGCAAAAGAGAAAACAGGGTTGTGTCGCCAAGATCTTCCTGAATATATGTAGTGAAATCAGGTTCAACATGCAAAATTTTGGGTACATGCAAATTGTGTAATGCAAAATGTTGGCTGAGATGAATGAAAGATTTGTTTTCGCGGACATTTTTACTGTGTGTTGCAATGAAGGTTTGCTTTGAATGATCAGTAATTCTGAAGTACAGTCTGTCGCTGGCAGTGGCCGGAAGTTGCACAACGCTGTAGGCTTGTTCTCCGGCAAATTTTTGAAAAATATCTGCAATGATTTTGGGCAGTGGGGTCATAAAAATTTTTCTTTCAAAATTACAAAAAAGAATGAATCATGTTTTTTTTGATTATCAGCGGGTTACCCCTTTTGTTTGTTGTTGCTTTGGTGTGTCTGCAGCATTTTTCTAATAATAAACCTGAAAAATTTCTTAACTTTGAAAAAAAAAATCAAAGCATGCCAACATCTGAGGTTGTTTATTTGGGCGATTTGCGTACACAATGTACTCATTTACAATCCGGAACAGTCATTATGACCGATGCTCCCACTGATAATCAGGGCAGGGGAGAAATGTTTTCACCAACTGATCTGGCAGCCACATCATTGGCAAGTTGTATGATAACAATAATGGGGATAGTGGCAAAACAAGGTGGATTTGACATTACCGGCACAAGAGCAGAGGTAACAAAAATTATGGGTACAGATCCCAGAAGAATCAGTGAAATAAAAATTGATGTGTTTTTTCCGCCCAATGATTATTCCAAAAGAGAAAAGGCAATCATAGAGCATTCAACCAAAATTTGCCCTGTGGCTTTGAGCCTCCATCCTGATACAATTCAGACAGTGGTTTGTCATTTTTAATAGTAATGTTTTATGGAAAATATGTTTGATAAATTAATAGCTGGACTTGAGTTTACAATGGAAAAACTTGTAAAACCCGAAGATTCGGCTGCCAGATATGATTCCGGTCTGGTTGAGGTTTTTTCCACTCCGGCTATGATTGCACTCATGGAAGGAACGTGTTATCGATGTGTGATGCCTTTTTTGCCCAATGGGTATACTACTGTAGGAACAGAAGTAAACATTAAACATTTGAAAGCAACCCCCATTGGTATGAAGGCAAAGTGTGAAGCAAAGCTCGAAAAGGTGGAAGGCAAACGTCTTGATTTTCAGGTAAAAGCATTTGATGAAGAAGGTTTGATTGGAGTGGGCACTCATGTGAGATTTATTATTGACGAGAAGAAGTTTTCGGAAAAACTGTATGGTTTAAAACAATGATTCAATGAGAGAAGTTATTTGTGCTTTCTTATTTTATATGACTCTGACTGTTTTGTCTCAGCCTGATGAAAAATCAGGGATGGTGAAATATGACAAGAACTTTGAGTTCAGCGATGGGGTATATCTGACATTTGAAGAATTCAGACAAAACAACCCCACAATTACTGATTTTAAAATAACCAGAGGCAATCAATTCTCAGGTCAGATAGCACTAGAATATCCGTGTATGGACAAAAACGGGAATCCCTCAAGCTGTGTTGTTCGCGATTGCTGGGGGTATGTTCAGAATAATACTGTTTTCATTGCACAGGGAACAGGCGGTTATTTTTTCAGACTTCATATCATTGGAGCATTGATTCACTATTATGCCATTGAAACATATTCGGCTCCATATTATGATTACTCATACGGATATCCAACATACAGAAGTGGCAGGCAGGCACAAACGATGGAGTATCTGATTGAATTTGAAACAGGAAGTAAAATACTCTTTAACTACAGGAATTTTTCTGCTTTTTTAATGGAAAAGGACAGGGAATTGTATGATGAGCTTCAAAAAACCAGGAAGAAAAGGAAGATGATTTATCATTTTCTCATCAGGTATAATGAGAAACATCCGGTTTATTTTATGAACCCATAGAAGCTTTCAGTAAAAAAAATCATAAAAAACGAATTTAAGTGCAACCAAATAAAGAATAAATTGTATTATTGCAATATAAACCTTTAATCACAATTTTTTATGAAAAGAACATTTTTTACATTGGCATTCTTAATGCTGATAGGTGTTCTGTTGAAAGCACAGACACCCCTCACCACAGCGGTGAATTTTACTGCAAATGATGCAAACGGAAATTCACACACCTTGTTTAATTATCTTGATGATAACAAATATGTTGTCATCATGTTTACAATGCCTGGTTGACCTACCTGCACGTCGACATACCCAGTCGTCCAGGACAGTTACACACATTTTGGCTGCAACTCAGGAAATGTCATAATAATGGCAGTCAGCACAGCTCACACCGCATCCCAGCTTAATGCCTTGGGATATGATTACCCGATGATTCCCGGTTCGCCAAGCGGGGGGTCAATCAACAGCACTTATGGAATCGGCTATTACCCAACTACAATTATCATTGCCCCAAACAGGGCTATTGTAAATCAGGATATCTGGCCAATCAGCAATACAATTCTCAGAAATGCCATTACAACTGCAGGGGGTGTACCCACAACATGTCCTTCTACATCTGTTGAAGAAGCTGAAGTAACTGGAATTAGCATTTTCCCTAATCCTGTTGCTGATGTTTTTGAAATTTCCAACATTACATCAAAAACACAAATTGAGATTTTCAACATGAACGGAAAGCTTGTAGATAGTTTTGTTTCATCAGAGAACATAATCTACAATGCCACATCTCTTGAGTCTGGATTATATTTCATCCGCACTCTTGATGAGAGTAGCAATTTGGCATCATTCAAAATTATTAAGCTCTGATTTTTTTATATAAAGATACTTCATCCCCGGAATTGAATAGTTTCGGGGATTTTTTTTTCTTTCTTCTATGAAGTGTTTATTTCAGTGTTTTTGGAATAATAAGTAAAAACCTGTGTGTATTGTCAGAAAACTGATGAGCTGAAACAGTTCCTTTCAATAGTTTGGCTAACCCATTAGCAATGTCCCAGCCAATGCTTTGGTTGAGTATTGAGTCAGTATTTCCGGCAGCAAGCTGAATTTCTGTTTCCTTCATGCTTTTTTCCCAGTGAATGTCAACAGCAAATTTGTCTTCAACCACCTTGCATGACAAAACAAGGGTGCCTTTTCCCGGGTTACTTATAGAATTAATAACAAGTATTTCACAGATTTGCAACAAACGACCAAAATCAGTTGTAAGTGTTTGAAAGTCCTTGGATTGTTTGATGAAATGAAGAATCCTGTTTTCGGGAACAAAAGTTTCTGTGTTGACTTTGAGTGTTGTGCAAAGCTCATCCACTGTGAAAGTTGTTGGTTTGATTTTTAACAGATTTACCTGAATTTTACTCATATCCACAATGCTTTCAATGATTTTGAGAAGTTTGAGTGAGTTTTCTTTGATGATGCTGTGGTATTGGTTGCTGACTTCAGGGTTTGCAACATATTGTTTGATAAGTTCGCTAAAACCATTGATGGCATTCATTGGTGTTCGCAGTTCATGTGACAGATTGGCAAGAAAAGTAGATTTGAGTTTGTTTGCGTTTTCTGCATTGAGCCTGGCACTTTCAATAATTCTTATATAACGACTTCTTCTTTTATTATATGCCCACAATAGTACAAAAAGCAAAACAGTTGTAACTCCAACATAAGTCCATCCTTTTAGTGTTTGCAGGCGAGCAAAATAGTCAATATCTCCATTGGAAATATTCAAAAGAATCTTGTCTGAAAACAGTATCCATAATGTCCCCAAAGTTAAATATACGGAAGGGAGCCATATTTCAACCGGAATAGTAATTTTTCTCGGGTTTTGCATGACTTTAGAAAATTAGAAAAACCAAAAGTACACATTTCTTGTCAATTCAAAAGAGTTTTTTGTCTTAAAAATTATTTATTCAATCAAATAATGAAAAGAAATGCAGCGATTCTGTAAATATGCTGAGTAGTAACAAAAGATATAACATGGCATTGTAATTATACCTAACTTTGCAAAATCTTTTAAAAAACACGCATTATTTATTTACAAGCACATTGGTGCAATTTTATAACACTTTATGATTACATTTGAACAAACAGGAATTCGTGAAGAATTGCTTAAGGCTGTTGCTGACCTGGGGTTTGAAATACCCATGCCGGTTCAGGAACAAGTTATCCCAGCTATTTTAAAAACTGACAATGATATTGTGGGACTATCGCAAACAGGGTCAGGAAAAACTGCGGCCTATGGTTTACCATTACTAAACAATATTGATGACAATATAAGAAACCCGCAGTTGATTATTTTGTGCCCTACACGTGAATTGTGCCTGCAAATTGCAAAAGATTTCAGGGATTATGCAAAATATATGAAGAATATAATGGTTACAGCCGTGTATGGGGGAGCTAGTATTGAACAGCAAATCAGGGAGTTGAAAGATGGGGCACAAATTATTGTTGCCACTCCCGGAAGAATGAACGACCTGATAAGAAGAAAGAAAGTAACTCTTTCTCATATAAATTCTCTTGTTTTGGACGAAGCAGACGAAATGCTAAATATGGGATTTCAGGAAGAATTGAACAGTATCATTGAAACACTTCCCGCTGAACGGCGCACTTTACTGTTTTCCGCAACCATGCCTGCCGATGTGATGAAAATTGCAAACAAATACATGCATAATGTAAGTGAAATTGTTATTGGAAGTAAAAACGCCGGAGCCGAAAACATACAACATCATTATTATGTTGTTCATGCCGCTGACAGGTATTTGGCGTTGAAACGGATTGTGGATTATTATCCGCAAATTTATGGGATTATTTTTTGCCGAACACGAAGTGAAACCAAAGACGTGGCTGAAAAACTCATGAAAGATGGATACAATGCCGATGCCCTTCATGGTGACCTGTCGCAACCACAACGCGAATATACCATGCAAAGATTCCGGCTGAGAAATCTTCAAATGCTTGTGGCAACTGATGTGGCTGCACGCGGACTTGATGTGGATGATCTGACACATGTGATTAACTACAATCTTCCCGATGATGAAGAAGTATATGTCCACCGTACAGGCAGAACCGGCAGAGCCAACAAAAAAGGAATTGCCGTTTCTATTTGTAATACACGTGAAAAGTCAAGAGTTGATCGGATTAGCAAAATTGTAAAAAAGGAATTTGAATATAAAAAAGTTCCAAAAGGAGAAGAAATATGTGAAAAACAGTTGTTCAACCTGATTCACCGAATGGAAAACATTGAAGTGAATGAAGAACAAATAGTTGATTTCATGCCAGTAATTTATAAGAAACTGGAATGGATGAGCAGAGAAGATCTGATAACTCGTTTTGTTTCAGTTGAATTTAACAGATTTCTCAAGTATTACAAAGATGCGAAAGATATTAATGCATCCATGAGCAGGGAAAGAAAATCTTTTGAAAGACCTGAAAAAAGAACTGATAGCAGTATGAAGTTGTTCAGAATTAATCTGGGCAGAATGGACGGACTGAATCCGCAAAAACTTATCGGACTTGTAAATGATAGCACACATACACGAGATATTGTGATTGGAAAAGTAGTGATGAATAAAACCTTCACAAATTTTGAGGCAGATGCAAATGCTGTTGAGCTTATACTTAAATCTTTTAGCAATGTGATGTATGAAGGACGCAAGGTGGTGGTTGGATTGTCCAAAGATGGAGGTCACAAACCCGGTGGTTCATTCAGTCCTGATCGGGAATTTAAAAGTCGGTACAAAAAAGAACGCAGAAAATCTTCGCGTGACGGAGAAAGAAAGAAAAAGAGAAACCGCAAGGAATAATGGTTTCCTTGTTAAAGAGCTGTGTAACAATGATTAATTGGAGCTAAAAAGATATTCCAATTAACTGTTGCACAATGGGAATGTCTGCTTCTGCCCAGTCAGGAGACATGAGTTCTGTTTTGTCGAGAAGACGAAAACTGCTGTGTTCTTTCAAACTAATACTCCCTAAAGTGTGTTTTGCAAGAAACGGGATTAATTTGATGCTCAAGTTAGTATAATGATGAATATGCGGTTTTAGCCTGCCTGTTATTTCAATTTCAATCCCCAACTCCTCCATGATTTCCCTTCTGATGCAAGCTTCTTCGGTTTCGCCTGCTTCAATTTTTCCTCCCGGAAATTCCCATTTTCCTTCATGACGCATGGTTTTTCCCCTTTGAACAGCGAGAATTTTGTTGTCAGGAAAAAGAATTATTGCACAGCATACAAGGATTGGTTTCATTGGTTTTTTGGTTTTTTTAAATTTGTTGAAACCAGCGTAGCAGCACTGCTGGCAACACCCAGATTATATACAGAAATGAACTTTTTAGATAAAGGTTTGCTCACATCTTCTTTTTTTTGCAACAGAGTTTAAAATTTTCCAATGCGTGCTCGTCAGCATTCTGAAATAATCAATATGTACAGTGTTGTGCTGTTCCAAAATCTACTTTTATAACAAGCGTAATTTTAGGTTTTTAGCAAATAGTTTTTTAAAAAAAAACCTTACGCCAGTTGCCTTACGCAAAGTACGTAATAGTTTTTTTATTGAACAAGATTTTTTTTGTTATTTTATATTCAATCATTTTTTTTTATACTTTTATGGAATCTTTTTTCACATTCAATCCATGAACTGTTATTTAATAATATTTCTCAAACATATTAACCCGAATCCTTATGAAAAATCACATGTTCAAATCAGCAAAGATCAAATCTGTTTTATTGGTTTTTGCGGCAACTGCCATTGTTCTGCAGGTTTTAAGTATTAATAATTATTTTAATGAAAACATGAACGATAAATACAAAGAGTTGTGGAAGCAGGTGGAAAAACACCAGAGTGATGGTCTTCCCAAAAGTGCAATGGAAGTAGTTGAACAAATTCTCACACTTGCCAGGGCAGAAAAAAACACCGTACAATATTATAAAGCCTTTGTACATAAAATTAAATTCGAAACACAAACCATTGATAATGGGAGTAAACATGCTCTTGTAACATTAAAAGCAGAGGCAGACAATGCTGACATGCCTGTCAGGGCATTCCTTCAGTCACTTTATGCTGAGTTGTTATGGAATTACTATATGAATAACAGATGGAAAATTCTGGACAGAACACATACAGAGGATTTTGTGCCAGATGATATTGAAACATGGGATGCCAGACGTTTGAATGATGAAATATCTGCCTATTATCTCAAATCTCTTGAAAATGCAGAGGAACTGAAAAAAATTCCAACTTCGTATCTTGAAGAAATCATTGTTGACTATAAAGATTGTTCTGGTCTCCGCACAAATGCTTTCGATTTGATGGCGCACCGGGCATTGGTTTATTTTTCCAGCACAGATTCCTATCTTGCTGACCTGTCAAACTCATTTCATATTGATAAAAAGGATTATTTTTTGCCTGCCGATCAGTTTGTCAAACTGCTGATAAAAACATCTGACCCTGATGCTCGAAAATTCAGAGTGATGAAAATTTATCAAGGTCTTACAGCGGCTCATATTTTTGACAAAGCTCCAGAAGCACTTGTGGATATTGAACTGATGAGACTGCAATATGTGCTTGCAAATTATACAGGAGAAGATGGAAATGCACTGTATTTTTCTGCTCTACAGAAACTTCACGACAAATATGAAAACCAACCTGTTATCACTGTTGTTGATTATCAGATAGCTCGTTACTACAAGAAGAAGGGAGGGGGTTACAACCACTTTACATCTCCTGAGCTTCAATGGGAAATTAAAAAAGCATATGAAATTTGTAAGGCTTCGTATGCAAAGTTTCCTGATGCTCCTTTTGCTCTTAACCTGAGTGAACTAATGGAGGAAATCAAATCCAAACACTTTTCTCTGCGTACAGAAAACAATGTTACTCCAGAGCAGCCCATTTTGATGCAGATTACATATAAAAATATTGATAAGTTGTATTTTAAAATCATTGACATTTCAGACATTGACATTAATGCTAAAACAAAAAACAAATCAGATACAGCAAGACTGCATTATTTCAACAGCTTGCCTCCATTCAGAATATTTAATCAAAAGCTGAAAGACGAGGGAGATTTTCAGCAGCATGCAACAGAAATTGCCCTGGAGAGTCTGCCTGTGGGGTACTATCTGATTATGTCAAGCCCAACTCCCGGTTTTGAAATATGGAACAACAAGGTTGATTACCTGACACTGAATGTGACAAATTTAAGTTATATTTTTCAGCGTAATCAGGATTATTCATATCAGATTCATGTGCTTGACAGGGAGAAAGGCTTTCCAATTCAGGGAGTTAAAGCCGATTGCTGGTTTGAGGAATATAATTATACAAACGGGCGCTATGAAACAAAAAAGGCAGGTAGTTGGACCACTGATGCAAACGGAATGTTTACAATACCTTCAACAAAAAAATACAGGAATGTTTATTTTGATCTTTCAAAAGGGAAGGAAAAGCTTTCATCACAACAGAGTTTTTATCAATACGAAGGTTACGACACCAAAAAGCGAATGCAGAGAAAAACAAGTTTTTTCACTGACAGATCTATTTACAGGCCTGGACAAACAATGTACTTCAAAGGTATTATGTATGATTCAGATGGCGAAATAAATAAAATTGTAACGAACACCAAAACCAGAGTGATTTTGAGAGATGTGAACTATCAGGTTGTGGGAGAAGTTGATCTGACCACCAATGAGTATGGCTCTTTTAACGGAGAGTTTGTGCTTCCCGAGGGCGGAATTACCGGCACCATGCACATCACCAATGTTCATGGCACACATTATTTCAGAATGGAAGAATACAAACGGCCAAAATTTGAAGTGGAAATTGAACAACCTGAAAAATTCTTTAAGTTAAATGAAAAGATAGAGATGACCGGAACAGCTATGGCCTATGCCGGATATGCAATTGACGGTGCCGATGTAAAATATTCTGTAACACGTTCAACATATTATCCTTACAGGTATTTTTGGTGGTATTATCCTGCCCCTCCTGCTGCAACAGTTATGAAACAGGGTGATTTGAAAACCGATGATAACGGACAGTTTTCCATTGATTTTATTGCTGAACCCGAACCTACGGTTCAGAAAAAGTATCAACCTGCTTTTATTTATACTGTTCAGGTTGATGTAACTGATATAAACGGAGAAACCAGAAGTGCTTCAACCAGCATTCATGTTGGCTACAAATCAATGATACTCTCAACGGATCTTTCAGAATTTCTCAATGCTGCAGAAACAGACTCTGTGAGGGTTTATTCAAAGAATTTAAGCGGGAATGAGCTCAATACAAAAGGGAAGATGATTATTTCACAGGTAACACCAAATTCATATCAGATTTCAAGACCATGGGAAAAACCCGACAGACCAATCATGACTCAGGAAGAGTTTAAAAGTGTGTTTCCCTTGTTGCCATGGGATGATGAAAACCAAATGGGTTCCTGGGAGAAAACAAAACAGGTGCTCAGTATTGATTTTGACACAGAAAAAGGCCGTAAAGTTGGATTGCCCAATGTGCAGGAATGGGAACCAGGATGGTATCATATTAAGCTCATATCCGTTGATCCATTCGGAGAAATTATTGAATATGAGCATTATTTCAGAATTTACAACACCAAACAAAATCAAATAAATTTTGAAGATGTTTTTTGGGTAATTCCCGAAAAAACAAACTGTGAACCAGGAGAAATTGCAACCATTGTTGCAGGTTCAACTGCTCCCGATGCGAAAATTATTGTGTGTGTTGAGCATAAAGGAATCATCGTTGATAAAAAAATCTATGATATTGGAAAATCTCATGTAAAACTTGAATATCCGGTAGAGGAAAAACACAGGGGAAATTTTACAATTCATTTTGCCATGACACAGCACAACAGAGTATATACACGTTCATACACAGTGTATGTGCCTCATACAAATAAACAATTATCAATTAAGTTTGAAACTTTCAGAGATAAGCTTTTGCCAGGAGAAAATGAAGAATGGAAACTTGTTATCAAAGATCACATGGGAGATAAAGCCCTTGCCGAAATGGCAGCAGTTTTGTATGATGCATCCCTTGATGCTTTTGCAAGCCATAGCTGGTATATGTTTCTTGGATACTATGATTATGCTACACAATATTTTTCCAAGGATAATAATTTCGGATCTATTGCATCATCTTCGTTTTCAAGAAGCTGGCATCACTATTCAACCTATCTGGCTCCTTTATATGAACAATTGAATACTTATGGAGCTACAGGTTCTTCTTATTACAGATGGGGTTATGATGATTATATGGTGCTTGGAGGAACTGCAACAGGGTCATATTACGATTATGACGGAGCTGAGCCTGTCATGCTGGAAGAAGCAGAATCAACGCCCAGAACTGCAAGTCAAACCAAAAATGGAAGAGGAGATATTAGAGATGAAGAAGTGCTTGATGGGACTGTAAGTTCTGATATTCCTGCAGAAGACCAGGTGCAACAAAATGCCCAGGAGCGAGAAGCAGGAGACATAGGAGTAAGAACCAATTTTAACGAGACCGCTTTTTTCTATCCCGAACTGAGGACAAACGAAAATGGAGAAATTGTCATTGCCTTCACTGTTCCTGAGTCACTGACAAAATGGAAAATGATGGGGCTTGCACATACCAAAGATTTAAAAACCGGAGTTATTACCAACACTCTTGTTACACAAAAAGAGCTCATGGTAATGCCCAATCTGCCGCGTTTTCTTCGAGAGGGAGATAAGCTGACACTGGTTACAAAAATATCCAATCTCACTGAAGAGGTGCAGGAGGGAACAGCCAAACTGATGCTTTTTGATGCAATGACTTTGCAGCCTGTTGACCAGAAAATGGGAAACAATAAGGCAGAGGTTTCATTTAAGGCCGAAGCAAATCAATCAACCAATGTATCATGGACAATATCCATCCCTTCAGGAATCTCAGCTGTTACTCTGAGAATTGTGGCCTCTGCAGGAAATCATACTGATGGGGAAGAGCATACACTTCCTGTGCTGGTAAATAAAATGCTTGTCACCGAAAGTATGCCATTGCCAATTCGCTCCAATGAAACCAAAACCTTCAAGCATGAGAAGCTTATTCAGTCAGGGAATTCCCCAACAATGAGACATCACAATCTCACGCTTGAGTTTACTGCCAATCCTGCGTGGTATGCTGTTCAGGCATTGCCCTATATGATGGAATATCCCTATGAATGTGCCGAGCAGGTATTTTCACGTTATTATTCCAATATTCTGGCCACTTATATTGTCAACTCAAAACCTGAGATTAAACAGGTATTTGATGAGTGGATGAAATACCCTGATTCAGGAGCTTTATTGTCAAATCTTGAGAAGAATCAAGAACTGAAAGCCCTTGTTTTGGAAGAAACTCCATGGGTGAGAGAT
>CAZGIW010000016.1:0-2163 GCA_964526285.1 uncultured Bacteroidales bacterium
CAGGCATAAGTCTTTTGTATTGCTTAGCGCAACATATTCGTCACATCCCAATTTATCACAATGTGATTGGGATAAATCGTCACATAGTGATAAATTGATAAATGGAAATTAGAGCATTAGTCACATCGTTATAAATGATAAATTGGTGAGCAGTTACAAAAAATAAACATCGTATCTTTGGAAAAAGATTTTCAAAAAATGACAGCCATTGAAACACAGAGTTTGAGTAAAACATTCAGCGGAGATGTAAAAGCTCTTACAGAAGTAAGTTTTGCAATTGCGGAGGGAGCTGTTTTTGGTTTTCTTGGGCCAAATGGTTCAGGTAAAACAACATGCATCAGGGTGCTCAATGGAATATTGAGTGCTGATTCAGGAAACATATTGATTAATGAAAAACCCCTCACTGAGCATGGGATTCAGGTGCATTCATTGTGTGGAGTGATGACTGAAAATGCAGCTTTGTATGAAAATCTCACAGGACAGGAAAACCTAACCTTTTTCGGACAGATGCAATTAATGGATGAAACTTTAATCAGGGAGCGTTCAGATTATCTGCTGCATTATCTGGGATTAGATGAAGCTGCATCACGAAAAGCAAAAACCTACAGTTCTGGAATGAAGAAGAAGTTGTCTCTTGCAATTGCTCTACTGCATAATCCCGGCATATTGTATCTTGATGAACCTACCGCTTCCTTAGACCCTGAATCGGCAAAGGATGTGTTGGAATTAATCAGCAGGCTGGCAAAAGAAGAGAATAAATCTGTGTTTTTGTGTTCTCATCAGTTAAGATATATTGAAACAATATGCAATCTTTATGGTTTTCTCAATAGCGGAAATCTTATTGCCTATGGAACATTTGAACAGCTTTTGAAGAAATCAACACTTGATGAAAAACTCCATGTAAGATATGCAGCAAAGAATCAAACAGAAACAAATATTAATGAATATGTTGTTCACAATGATTCTGAAGCAGCTGCAATTATTTCCAGCATTATCAGCGAAGGCAATGAAATTTTCGAAGCTCGTCGCATTATTCCGCAACTTGAAGATTTATATTTTACCTTTCAAAACTCAGTGAAAGATGATAACATTTAGTAAACAGACACAGGCAATCATCAGAAAAGACCTTAGGGAAACTTTGGGAAGCAGACAAATTTTGCTTCCTCTGATTATTGTACCGCTGTTGTTTATGGTAGTGATTCCTGTGGGGGTGCACATTGCTGCTGCCTACGTGAATTCAGTTGATACAAAAGAAATTATGGAAATGGCAGAACAGATGAAACTGACATTGCCATACGATTCAAATGCAAAAAACCTGATTATTCTTTTTTCCGAGTATTATCTGCCTCCAATTTTTCTATTAATTCCCATTATGATGAGCAGTCTTATTGGGGCAGGATGTTTCGTGATGGAGAAAGAAAAAAGCACTCTTGAATCTCTGTTCTACTGTCCCCTGTCAATTGAGCAATTGTTCAGGGCAAAAGTTGCAGGAACTTTCATTCCAGCATATGCACTTACAATTATCGGATTCCTGGTAGTTGGTGTCATATTAAATGTAGGGGGCATCATTTTTTTCGGGCATTTGATTTTCCCTTCTCTGAAATGGTTACTCATAATATTTCTGTTATCACCCTCTGTTTTGTTGCTAGGTCTGACCCTCACTGTTCATATTTCAGCCAGAGCAAAATCATTTCAGGAATCCCAACAGGTGGTTGCATTTGTGGTAGTTCCGGTTATACTACTCGTTGTTGGTCAATCATCAGGGGTGATACTGTTGAATGAACTTCTCATAATAGCCATTTCTACTGTAATTTTTGTACTGGATTATTTCCTGCTGAGGATTGCCAGAAAAAAATATACCTATGAACGATTGTTGCAGTAATGGTTTTCAGTAACTACAGTAGTTTATTGGCTTAATAAAAAGGGTATATCTGAATTTCAGACATTAACTTTTCCCCGGATTATTCATTAGCTTTTGAGCAAACCAATGACGGTCATTTGAAAAAAATGCAGAACAATAGTTCGTGGATACTTCAGGGCAGTGGCACTGAAAAACATAAAAACAACTTTTCCCAAATTTAATCAAAATTATTTTCACTTTTATCTTTACTACTAATTCCCTCTACAAATAGCGAATAACGAATTCTACGAATTATCTATTAG
>CAZGIW010000016.1:2263-48028 GCA_964526285.1 uncultured Bacteroidales bacterium
GCGAAGCGCATCGAAGTGCTGTCTTTTGTCTTTGTCCCTTTATCTTTTGTCTTCACTACTAATTCCCTCTACAAATAGCGAATAACGAATTCTACGAATTATCTATTAGCCAATTCATTAACTCACAAATCCAACTTTTCTATTTTCTATTTCATATTTTCTATCTTTTTACACTGAGTAAGCGAAGCGCATCGAAGTGCTGTCTTTTGTCTTTGTCCCTTTATCTTTTGTCTTCAATACAAATCTGCTCTACTAAATACGAATTTTACGAGTTTTACGAATTACCAATAAGCGAATAAAAACTTCTCAGTTCAAATGTTCCATTGTTCTATTGTTCTATTGTTCTATTGTTCTTTTGTCTTTTTACTTTTATCTTTTGTCTTCAATCATTTATCTTGCATAATTAAAAAACATTTTTGTATATTTGTAAAATAAATCTCATCTCACCCATGAAAAACAACACCTCAATACCAAAATTTTCAAATGACATGCCATCTGCTATGTATTTTGCAGCAATGCAAGGGTGTGTTGCTGCTGACTTTTATTAGAATTGATTAATCATTAAATTTTTAAAATATGAAAGCAACAATTAGAAAACTTTTACTATCAAAAAGCATATTGATTGCTTTGGTTTTATTCTGCTCTATAGGCTGGAATTCGGCTGTAATGGCTCAAGTCATTGACAGTATTAAAGTATCTCCAATAATGCCTTCTTCAGATGATTCTGTATATGTTTATGTTTTTCTTACTCATCAACAGATAATGAATAAAATTACTTCAATTTCTTGTGAAATTATTAACGAAGAGATTAAAATTGAAATATTTTATAATTTGTGTGGCCCATATCATATGGCAGTTCCATTTGATACGATAGTTAATGTTGGCAAACTTGA
Organism: uncultured Bacteroidales bacterium; assembly: GCA_964526285.1. Lineage (GTDB taxonomy): Bacteria > Bacteroidota > Bacteroidia > Bacteroidales > DTU049 > CAYMAZ01. The sequence continues at coordinate 3,157 of CAZGIW010000016.1, forward strand.
ATCAGGCAGCTACTCAATTTATTGTTCAACATTTATTGATACATTATTGGTTTATCCAGGTTGTTATGCATCAGATTCAATTCCTGTAGTATTTGATTCATTAACTTTTTCGTTTTTTGTCACTCATATAAACGAAAACATAGAAAATTCAGCATATATTATATATCCTAATCCTACATTGGATTATTATTTCATTAAAAGTTTAGCAGGAAATAATAACTTTAAAATAAACAAAATTGACATGTTCAATAGTTATGGGTCTCTTGTTCAAACTATCTGTTTTACTGAATGTGACGATGAAATATTCCAAATTGACTTATCCCTTTATCAAGCCGGAATATATACTTTAATGTTATACTTTGAGAATGGAAAAAAGCAAATCGAGAAAATCATTAAACTTTAATTTTATGAATAAATTTATCCTTTTTATCTTAATTGCTTTATGTCTAAACATTTGGATTTTTGGTCAACAGCCAATCCCTTTTGGAAACAAATATTATGTTAATCTTGGGAATGAGTGGTATAGTTGTGACGAAAATGGAATTACTCGTTATAAAGTGATTACTAATTTAATTTCAATTAAATTTACTCTTAATTCATCTGAACAACAGAGGGATTCTTTGGTAAATCAATACCAATTAATATTTGAAAGAAAAAACAAGTTAGATTATTGTCGTTATAGATTACCTGAACATGCTGATATTATGCATGTTGTAGCTTGTTTGCAAAGCGAAGACATTGTTGAAATAGCAGAAGTATACACATATGGCAATTTGCTTTACACTTATAATAACAATAGTATTTATTCTTTATATAGCAATGACCCTCTTTCAACTAACCAATGGTATTTGGATAAAATTCAAATTTATGATGCCTGGGAAATTGAAACAGGAAAAAATCACATTATTGTTGCAATATTGGATTCAGGCATTGAATGGACTCACGAAGATTTAGGATTAGGCAATGATTTTTATCAAAACATTTATTTAAATTCAGGGGAATCATCATGGTCTGACCCTCACTGTTTGGTGAAAAGTTTGCTCACGACACATTTTCTTCGCCGGTGTCTGAGTGTTTTGCTTCCGGACATTGAGTTTTCTCACAAGGAGAAAGTATCGAAATGTCCGGAAGCAAAATGTACCGAAGACACCGGCAAAAACCAAAAACTCTCCCTAGTAATACCTGTTGCTTCTCTGCTTTTCTTTGAATTTCACCCCCAGAAAAATCTCATGGCACCCGTTTGATACCTTGCTGATTTCATTGGTGGAAATGTCATAGGCATATCCAAGAAACACAGTTTCTGAAACTTCCAATCCTGCCAAAACTGAAACAGCAGCCCTTGATCTGTATGTTGCTCCCAGCCACCACATATTGTGAAATATGAACCTGCAGTTGATATCAAGCTGTATTGGCGCTGCCTGTGTTGCCTTCAACAATACAGATGGCTCAATAGAAAAATTTTCAGATGATTCAATTTCAAATCCACCCATTGCAAAAAGATGTCTTTGCAATAATCCGTCATGAACACTCTGAAAATCAGAAGTTAATGAAACAGAGCCATTGAGAAGTTGTGGGATAGCAAGTCCAAAATAAAACTGTTCACCCTTCAGATACATTCCAAAGGACGCATCTCCAAACATGGCTTTTGATTTTACTGTTGGAACAACAGGGTCATTGGGTTCCTTTGTGGTAAGCTCATCTCCGTTTACCACATACTGTATTATGCCTGCCTGTATGCCAAAGCTAAGTGACAAATCACTGTCCAGGAAAACTCTGTATGTATATCCCGGCATTGCTCCCAATCGCTCCATTGAACCGGTTTTGTCATGATAAATCATAGCTCCGGTATTGCTTCCTCCACTCAGTGGCCCCTGAAATGTAAATAATCCAGTTACAGGTGCTCCCTCAAAACCCATCCATTGATTCCGATAGCCCAAAGTAGCAATAAAACGGTCATCACTTCCCGCCACAGCCGGATTATAGGGATACTTCCCAAACATATACTGACTGTATAGAGGAACCTGCTGTGAATACACTTTCACCGTTGCAAGTAATATTAATATGGCAATTAATTTTTTCATATGTTTTTCCTCTTAAGGAAGCAGGCCTGAAACTCAAACCTGCTTCCGGATTGTTATCGGATAATTGTTAGATAAGATTTTACTGGTTCACTGCCATCTCCCGGATCAAAGACAAAATAATATGTACCGTCGGGAAGCGGCTTGCCAATGCAATCGCCTTCCCAGTCATTGAGATAGGGTTGTGCATCATAAACCTTGTTCCCCCAACGGTTGAAGATTATTAGATTGTGATCAGGATATGCCTCAAGTCCGTCAATTTCCCATTTATCATTAATCCCGTCTCCGTTGGGAGTGAATGTATTGGGAAATGAAATTTCTCCGGTGTACTGAGTTACAAAAACTGTCATTTCATCTGTTGAAGTGCATCCATTCAGATCAGTGACCAGAAGAACATAGTTGGTTGTCTCTTCCGGACAAGCCTGAGGTGTGGCTGTTGTCTGACTACTTAATCCTGTTCCGGGTGACCAGAAATAATACAAACCTCCAGAACCGGAAAGTGTTGCACATTCTCCCAGCATTATATATGCATCAGACCCAGCATCTGCAATGGGTAAAGGATTTACTGTCAAAAGCATGGTGTCTCTGTCTGTACAACTGCCATTGGCAACCTCAACAATATATTGCGTTGTAACAGTAGGAAATGCCAATGGATCTGCAATGTTCGGATTACTCAACCCAAATGATGGAATCCATAAATAGGTCGTGCCCCCATATGCCTGAAGCTGAACCGTGTCGCCATAACAGATACTCAAATCCGGTCCGGCATAGGCCACAGGAGCTGACAATGAACTCACAGAAATCATTTCACTGGCCGAACAGCCTGTAACCTGATCAACAACAGTGACTTCTATCTGAATGTTTCCCTCATCATCAAACATAACATCAATACTATGTGTACCAATGCCTCCGGTAATTGTTGCCCCGTTCACCGTCCAGAAATAATCAAGTCCGGGCTGGTTACTCACTGTGTAGGTTTCAGTGGTTCCTTCACATACTATCAAATCTCCAACTATGGTTACAACAGGATTAGGGTGCACTGTTACCGATATCTCCTGAGATATTGAAGAACATCCTGATGGATTGAAAACTTCAACCCAATAGGTGCCACTGCTGCTCACCCAAATATTCTGTGTTGTTTCTGATCCCGGATACCACAAATAAGATGTGGCAGGGGAGGACGAAAGTAAAACAGAATCTCCTGCACAAAGTTCAGTTAATCCGTTGGGTGTAATTGTTGGTACGCCCGGATTTGGCAATATGCTTACAGTTACGGGTAATGAAACTGAACTGCAGCTTCCGTTGAACACTTCAACATAATGTGTTCCTGCACTGTTGACTGTGATGCTTTGTGTAACTGCCCCTGAAGGATGCCACAAATAAGAGCCTGATACAGAAGATGTTAATACAACAGAGTCTCCGTCACAAAATGTGAGTGGACCTGATGCAGTAATAACAGGAACGGCAGGGACTGAATTTACAGTGACATTAATTGGCAGCGATTCAGCCGTGCATCCTGTTCCATTGTCGGCCTGCACAGTGTATGTGCCCGATGTGTTGACAATGATTGACTGTGTCGTTTGTCCGCCCGGCGACCACAAATATGATGTTGCGGCACTTGATGTCAATTCCACACTACCGCCATCGCAGAAAGTGGTTGGACCGTTAGCCGAAATGGTTGGCACCGGCGTTTGAGCATTCACAGTCACTGTGATTGGCAGTGACTCAGCCGTGCATCCTGTTCCGTTATCGGCCTGCACAGTGTATGTGCCCGATGTGGTGACAATGATTGACTGTGTTGTTTGTCCGCCCGGCGACCACAAATATGATGTTGCGGCACTTGATGTCAATTCCACACTACCGCCATCGCAGAAAGTGGTTGGACCGTTAGCCGAAATGGTTGGCACCGGCGTTTGAGCATTCACAGTCACTGTGATTGGCAGTGACTCAGCCGTGCATCCTGTTCCGTTATCGGCCTGCACAGTGTATGTGCCCGATGTGGTGACAATGATTGACTGTGTTGTTTGTCCGCCCGGCGACCACAAATATGATGTTGCGGCACTTGATGTCAATTCCACACTACCGCCATCGCAGAAAGTGGTTGGACCGTTAGCCGAAATGGTTGGCACCGGCGTTTGAGCATTCACAGTCACTGTGATTGGCAGTGACTCAGCCGTGCATCCTGTTCCGTTATCGGCCTGCAAAGTGTATGTTCCCGATGTGGTGACGATGATTGACTGTGTTGTTTGTCCGCCTGGCGACCATAAATATGATGTTGCGGCACTTGATGTCAATTCCACACTACCACCGTCGCAGAAAGTGGTTGGACCGTTAGCCGAAATGGTTGGCACAGGTGTTTGCGGAAGCACAGTGACAGTGACAGGATCAGAAACATTTGTACATCCTGAAGCACCAACGGCTTCCACATAATATGTTCCGCTGTTTGATATTATAACAGACTGAGAAGTCTGACCTCCGGGAGACCAAAGATAACCAGGAGCAGGAGAGCTTTGAAGAGTAACACTTCCCCCATCACAAAAATTAAGAGGTCCGGAGGGAGTGATAACAGGTTTGGCAGGAGTAATGCCAAAGCTGACAGAAACGGGGTCAGATATTCTGGAGCATCCGTTTGCGTATGTTGCAGACACCCAGAATGTTCCTGAAGAAGTTACAGCAATATTCTGAGAAGACTGACCACCTGGAGACCAGTTATATGAGTTTGCCGGAGATGAAGTGAGCATAACAGTATCACCTGCACAAACAGGAGTGGGTCCGTTAGTAAATATAACAGGTTTTGGATTACCAAGAACAGTTATATCAATTGGGTTTGAAACGCCAGAGCAACCGTTGGCAGATGTGACAGTGACAGAATATGTGCCTGAAGCAAAAGCAAATGTGTTTTGTGTATTTGCACCATTTGACCAGTTGTATAAGTTGAAAGCAGGAGCACATGAAATTAGGACGCTATCACCTTCGCAAAAGCTTGTTGGTCCTGAAGCACTGATAAGAGGAACGGGAACAGCATTAACAATAATATAATCTGTTTTGGTAATTGTGCTGTTTCCGGTTCCTGAAGTAATAAACAGAGTAACAGAATATGTTCCGGGAGTATCATACACAACGGAAGGATTCTGTTGGGAAGAGTTTGCGGGGTTTCCGCCGTTGAAAGTCCACGACCATGAAGTAGGTATGCCAAGGCTTAGATCAGTGAAGTTTACAGTATCGCCTTCACAGACAACAGTAAAGTCTGCTGTAAAATCTGCAAAGGGAGCACATGCAGTAAACATAGCCACCATAGCATGTCCGTCTTCAATTCCGCCTGAATAAATATCAGGTAGTGGGTCGGGATTGCAGTTTGTCTGATTCAGGTTAAAAGCAGCATAGCCATCTTCAACACCACCTGCAAATATTGCAGGATAGATGTGGGGTTGGCAACTTGCCTGAGTTAGTCCCGATGTTGCGTATCCATCTTCAATGCCACCGGCAAAGATGTTTGGATAGATAACAGGACTGCAATTCACCTGATTGAGTTCAAGCATTGCATGTCCGTCGTCGTTACCCCCTGTAAAAATTGCGGGCATAACAAGCGGACTACAATTGGCCTGAACCACTGCAACGGCATCAAACCCGTCTTGTTCACCACCTTTATATATGTCGGGATATACCAGCGGGGAACAAACTGACTGAATTGTGATGCCAAGAGCTGTGCCAGATGCTTCTCCGCCCGTATACTGGGCGTTAAGATAGTTTGACAAGGCAATGCACAAAGTCAGAATTAACGGTTTTATGAACTGATGCAGTTTCATATTATTACTATTCTATGATAATTATGAAACTATTATTTATCTTACACCTCTACCGCCAACATCAGCTTGTCTTTGGTCGTCGGCATTTCCGAATCCCATATCAGGACCACCGCCGCATGTTGCAGCATTGTTTTTGCTTCTGTCAGAAGTGCGCAAAGTAGTTGATGTTGAAGAGTATGAGCCTCCACGTAGCTCCATATGCCATTTTCTATAAGAGGAACAACAGCCACAACCCAATGCAGAATAGCTGATTGAATTATAGGTTTGCCAGTTTGTAACATCAAATGAACCGGCAGCAGTGAGTTTTCCATTACCGAGGTTTGAATATGTGAGTTTATATCCAGTATTTGTGGAATTGGAGCCGCCCGCAACTATTTCCCATACATTTCCACCAAGATTCATTACCCCAAAGTAAGATGAACCACTGGTTTCTCTTGTTGTTGCAGCTGTAGCAGAAAACCCAACTCTCAGAGGTCCGTTGCCTGCAGCAGATCCATAAGCAGCAAGTCCATCACCAGCTACAGAAGAAATCTCTGATGCAGCCCCCGGATTATTCAGTGCAGTGCTTTGTGCCTGAGTTATATTGAGTGTGCCCCAAATGTATTCATTGCCAAGTCTTGAAAGAGGTCCTCTTGAAATTTTTTCAAATTCAAAATTCGTCATTGGTCTTAATCCTGCCCAATCAAGATAGGAATATAAATCAGTGCAGCTGAGATAATTCATTGCAATGGTTTGTCCGTCATTTGGGCTATTAAATGGATCGCCGGGAGCAGATTGAAAGTCACATCCAAAAACACCGGGGCGACTATTGTTCACTCCATGCTCTATAAGTTTGATAGAGTTTCTGTTGAGGCATGAGCCAATGATTGCACAAAATCCACCAAGACCGGGATCGGTTGCCAGTTGAGCTGCTGAAAGGTTTGTGCGGGTAACTTGCTGGTCAAATGTGAGTGTGTTGAGAAAGTCCACATATTGTTGCTGGGTCAGTTCATATTTCATTGAATAGAAAGCTGAATAGCCTTTTGGAAAATCTGCAGGTATAGTTTGATGTACTCCTCCTCCAATAACAGCAGGAGCAAGTGTAGTGGTACTGTTGGTGATAGCAATACTGTTGAAAGAAGTTGTGCTGATTCCATCGCCCAGTTCAAAATCACCCTGAGGAATATACACCATCTCGATGGCAAAGACTTTGAAATTATATTCAGGAGCAAACGGAGAAGTAGGAACAGGTAGATTTAGTCTAACAGTGACTGAAGTTGCACCGATGTTTCCAATGCCATCAGCCGAACGATGAATAAAAACACCAATTGAATCATCTACAAAGTGATATGTGAGTGGTGCGCCTGTAGAAAAATCACCTGCATCATTTGTCATTTTAGCATGATCCCATTCCAGGTATGATTCGCAGTTGGGTGAACCCACAGGAACTTTTTGATATTTCACAAAAACCCATACTCCATCATAGTTATTTGGTCCTGAAGAAACCCTCCAGCTGTTGTCCCAGGCCACATCAAATGTAAGAATAGGGTTGGCCGAGCCAGGATTGGTGTTGACAACGTTGGTAATCCTTACGTTGTTTGCTGTGGCAACTGTGCAAATCAGCGTCACAATTAAGACAGTTAAAAGAATCTGAAATCCTTTTACTGCTGACATTCCTGAAATGTAATTTTTTTTCATAAGCGTTTTAAAATTAAGGTTATTTTGGAAATATTTTTTTGACAAATTTAAGCACTTCAAACACTCAAAACAAATATTTTGAAAAAAATCAGTTAATAAATGGTTAGCTTTTTTGTAAAAAACACACAGTTAGTCTGTTACAATTGGCTGGGTTCAAAATTTTTCAAATACTCCAAGCCCAAAAAGAGCAAAATCATATTTTACAGGATCCAAAGAATCAAAATTTTTAAGTTTTTCTGTGAGTTCTTTTGCTGCTTTTCTGTCATTCTGTTTCCTGTTTAGCAGCCCCAGTTTACGTGCTACTCTTCCTGAATGTAAATCCAGAGGGCAAATCAGATCAGAAGGAGATATTGAACTCCAAATTCCAAAATCAACACCTTTGTTGTCTTTGCGAACCATCCATCGCAAAAACATGTTTAGGCGTTTGGCCGCAGAACCAGCAGCAGGAGATGAAAAATGCTTAGTGTATCTTTTTTGATGCGGAATTTGAAAGAAAACTTTTCGGCAATGCTCAATTGCTTCAAATGCGCATTTGTTTATCCTGTATCCTTCTGTAAAAACATTTTCAAGTCCGCCATGGTTAAGATAAATGTTTGATAGTGCCTGAGCAAAAAAAACAGCATCACTTGGTTGAAAAGTTCGATAATAGAATTTTTCCAGTTTTTTTAGTTCAGCAGTGCCCATGTTCAAAATAAATTCGAAAGGTTCGTTTTGAAATAATTCCATCAGGGATGAAGCAGCTTTTCGAATTGCAGTGCGGTTTCCCCATGACAGAATGGCTGTTAGAAATCCTGCAATCTCAATGTCTTCTTTTTTTGAAAAAAAATGAGGAACACTTATGGGGTCAGTTTCAATGAACGAAATCGTATTGTATTGATTCACTTTAAAATCAAGAAACTCTTTTAGCTGACTATAGTTCATTGTAATTTTTAAGTATAAAAAAAACCGATTGTGATTCACAACCGGTTTTTATTAAATATCGGGTTGTTAATAAAACAGAATTCTATAATCTTTCATATCAGCTTTTTTCAGAAGAGCATTATATACATCAAATGTTACTCTGTTTTGGAAGAATCCGATTTGCTGAAAAAGAATCATTGAATAATCATCAGTAGCAGGTGGTTCATTGATAACTGTTGGCTGAACAACAAATATTCCTGCTTCACCTCTGATGGTTCTTGAAATTTTTCCCTGTTCAGTCCCGAAAACAGTCCCTACAACTTTAGGTTCTGGTCCTATTTGTGGCACATTAGGTGACGAGAAAGTGATGTATTCAATTTCCAATACATCAATATTGAGTTTTCCTGCAATATCTTCAAGTGACGTAGCACCTGATTTTGCCTGATTCATTTTGTCATAGAGCATATCAGCTTTTTTCTCTTTACGAACGAGAGGTTCAATAAGATCTTTAATCTGCTCAAGAGGAGCAATTCCTTTGTTTCTAACTTGTTTGACAATGACAACAACGTTTTTGTTTTCACCAATCATTTCGAAAAGTTCCACATTGCCGGTTTCAGTTTCTTCTCCGAAACTCCATCTGACAATTTCTCTTCCTTCCTCTATTCCAGGAATTGAGAAATCAGAGTTTCTGGTATATTCACTAACACGAACAATATAACCATTGTCTTCAGCAACTTTATTAAAAGATTCAATTGATTTTCCCTGCCCTGCAAAACGACTGGCTTCAGTGTAAATTTCCTGTTCTGTTTCGGGACTTGCTTCGATGGTGAATTTAAGCATAGCAATTTTGACCTTGGGGATAAATGCTTTTTTACCTGTAAGGTGAATAATGTGAAAACCAAAGGGAGATTCAGCAATGAAATAATCTCCAATCTTAGCATTTTGGCATGCTTCATTAAACTCAGGAACCATTTGCCCGTCAGCAAACCAGTCTAAATCACCTCCGCTATTTTGGGCTGAGGGACATGATGAGAATTCCAAAGCAAATTCTGCAAATATTTGATTGTCAACACCTTCTACCAAAGGTAATAAACTGTCTGCCTTGAGCTGTGCTTCATCTTTTGTAGTTGTAATTGAAGGATCAACACCATGTGCCCCTCTGTAAGGAATGAGAATATGAGATGCTCTCATTGTGTCGGCTCGTTCTTCTCTTGCAAGAAGTTTTGCCATGAAATAGGAGTTTTCCTCAGCAAATGGTCCAATCATATCTCCGGGCTCCATGTCAAATAAAGTGTCAGCTTGTGCTGGAAGCATAACACGTTTCATAAACATAGTGTCAGGATCAAAATCCAAATCGGAATAAAGGTGGCAGAAATTATAATTTTCACGAACCTGCTCGGAGGGAATTTCACTAAATTCATTATACATGTTCATTATCTGAACTTCACCTTCTTTTACATCATTTTCATCAGGCAGAATATCAAAAACAACATATTCCAACCAGCGAGATTCTTCCTGTTCATATTCATGTTTATGCTTTGCATAGAAATCCTCAAAGTCTTTATCTGTGAGAGTGATATCTTCATCAGGAATACTTGAATATTTTAAAGAAATTATTTTTGCATCTGCTGTTTTTCCGTTTTTTGAATACATGGATGCTGCCATGGCTTTGGGAATAAAATAAGCCTTTTGAACCATTGTCTGATATTTTTCAAAATATCTTTCTTCCTTCATGATGCGTTCCAAATTATACCATTGTTCTTGCTGAGCTGGTTCCAAACTCTCAAGATTGTCGAGGTAATTCTGAACGTAAGCTGGGTTAAATACGCCTGTTTGAGGATCTGTAAAATTCTGTTGGATAATTGGATGAATATTGACGCCTATCATCATATCTGCCATCTCTGCTGCAGATACCATAATGCCTGTTTTATCATATTGCATCTGTAAGATAGTTTGTTTCACCATTTCATTAAACACTTCTTCACGAATCTGAAATGCCAGTGCACCACTGATATTTTCTCCATACTGCATTTTATACATCTCAGTTTGCTGATCCAAACGATTGTAAAAATCCATTGCACTGATTTTTGTTCCGTACACTTCAGCAATGTTGTCTTGCTGACGGCGACATCCACCTCTTGCGCCAGGATCAAAAAGATCCTGAAGGACAAACATTGCAATGGCACCGCCAACTATAATAAGTAACAGGGTTGAGTGTTTGCGTATTCTTCCGATTGTTGCCATATATCAATTAACTCTTTAAAATTTTAGTCTGCAAAGTTAACATAATTCCGTTGAGTTTGACAAAAAAAAATAATGCATTATAAAAAATGATGTTATTTTCGCACTGAAAGGAAATTGTACAGTGAAAACCTGTCATTATCAATTAGTTCATGTTTTTTCAGCGGTTTTTATTATATGAAACAATAATTCATGTAAATTTGTGTTTCACTTTGTAAACGAAAATGACCATGGGAAGTTTCTTTAAAGTATTAAAAATCACTGTTTTATTCTTTGTCGCTTTTATTATATTCTCATGTGGTGGCAACAAGGAAAACCATTCGGTGACAATTAACGGAAAGTTTGTTTTTTCAAGAGGTGAAACTGTGTATTTGTATGATATTAAAGTGTATGATAAAGTTGCAATCGACTCTGTCAGGCTTAAGGAAAGTGGAGAGTTTTCTTTTTCTTTTGAAGTGGATGATGCTATGATTTTATGGCTTGGCACAGCTGAGGATAATTATGTCACTCTGGTATGTGAGGGTGGTGAAATACTCGAAATATCAGCTGATGTAAGAAATATTCCCGGCACATATACTGTGAGTGGTTCTTCCGGATCTGAACAAATTCAGGAACTACATTTTTATACTATTGCCCATTATGCAAAATTTGATACACTTTCGCAAATATGGGAAAACAGAAAATACGATAATGATAAATTGATTTTGCGCGATTCTCTTGATAGCGTTGCACTTGGAATTTATACCGCTCAGGAAAAATTTGTCATGGATTTTGTTGAAACAAACAATGAGTCTCTTGCGGCTATCATGGGTTTGTATCAGGTGTTTGGAAGAGTGACTGTGCTTGATGAATTTGAACATATTCAGTTGTTCAGAGAAACGGCCATGTCACTGAAAGAAAAATATCCTGCCAATGAGCATGTGAATGAACTCATGGCAAGGGTTGAAAAAAACACAATCCTGATGAAGGAAAAGGAAGAGATTATCAAAAGATTGCAACCAGGAAATCCTGTGCCCGAACTTAGTCTGCCAGGGAAGGACGGCGCACCTGTGTCTGTTTCGGACTATAAAGGCTATACAATTTTGATTTATTTCTGGTCTGCAACATGCCCCAAATCAAGAAAGATGAATGCTGAACTTGTTAATGTCAGTAAACTGCATTCTCCAAGAGGTTTCTTATTGTTTAGTGTTTCTCTTGATAACAATCCTGAGGTTTGGAAAAAAGCCATCGAACTTGACAAACTCCCGGGCATTCATGTGAATGATCAGCGCGATTGGCATTCTCCGGTGGTGAAAGTCTTTAATATTCCTGAACTTCCATATTCGGTTTTGGTTGACAAAGACGGAAATATTGTGGCAAACGGACTCAGTTCTGAAGAAATTAATATTAAACTATACGAAATACTTCCTTTCAGAAAGATACAAACTGATGTTGAGTAGAAAATTTTTCATTCACACCCTCACATTGTTTTTTGTGATTTTTGTTTGCATAGCAGATACGCATGCCCAGGAAAAAATCCGAAACAATGAAAGTACTGACAAATCCAGAAATCAACCTGATACAACCGGAGCACTTGCAAGAATGAAACAGCGCTCCGACAACACAGTGCAAAACATCAAATCATATTATGAAGAAAAAGAAGGACGTTTGCTATTTGTGCTTCCATTTGTGTCATGGAATAACTATGATAATATTTTTGCAGGAATCGGGGTGTTTACCAATCCTGTTATTCAGCATGATTTTGAGTTCCGGCTTTTTCCATCATGGTCATTTTCGGCCGAAAGGCTTAATTATTCAGGAAGGATTGCATACAAGTATCATCTGCCTTCAGGCAAAGGATATGTTGAGCCATTTGCATGGACACAATCCTACAGCTATGGCTATATGATGGGCGAAAAACCTTCATATTCTTCTGTGCACGGCGGAGTAAAAGCCCGTTTCGGAGATGCTGCTGATACACTCAGCAAAGGGACTGAAATCAGTGCTGTATGGCACAGGCTTGGACAGGAATATATGCAATGGAATACAACAGATAGTATTTATGAATTAAACGGCCGACAAATCAGTTTGGCTCAGGTTTCTGTCAAAACTCATCTGTTTCGCTTTGCCGATGTGAATGTTCAAAACCTCAGTGCAGAATTTAACAAGGATATTTTTAAAATTTCCTTAACAGCACAACACTCCATACAATATAATAACCCCAGGAAATCATTTGACCTCAGAATATTTGCCGGAGGATTTGTATATGCCACATCTTATGATACTGATTACAGGTTCAGGCTTTCAGGAAAAACAGGTCGAAATGACTATTTGTATGAGAATTCATATTTTGGCCGGTCAGAGTCTGGCAACAGTTTTTTGGGCAATCAAATGTATCCTGAGGATGGGTACTTTAAAACTGTAACTCCGTTGGGACAAACCTGGGACTGGATTGTTGCTGTAAATCTGCGCACAGCTGTCCCAGGAATAATACCTGTTCAGGTGTATCTTGATGTTGCAACCTACAAGGATGCCGGATCAGTTGTGCCCGGAAGCGCAACATATCCATGGAATGCCGGTATTGTTGTCAGTGTTTGGAAAGACCATATGGAATTATATGTACCTTTGCTGATGTCAGAGGATATTATGCACACTTATGATATTAATGATATTGGATTTTTTAGCCGCATTTCATGGATGGTCAGATTTGATAAAATCAATCCGTTCAGATTGTTTAAAAATAAAACCAAAGCTTCATGAGCCTGAACAGAGATAGTATTTATTTTGTGTCTGATATGCATTTTGGTGTTCCTGACAGGGAATCATCATTCAAACGCGAAAAGTTATTTGTTAAATGGCTTGAAAAAATCAGTGAAGATGCTTCAGATATATATATTATGGGTGACATGTTTGATTTCTGGTTTGAATGGAAACATGTTGTGCCCAAAGGCTATATAAGGTTATTGGGTAAAATGGCTGAACTTTCGGACAAAGGAATTAAACTTCATCTGTTTACGGGCAATCATGACATGTGGATGTTTTCCTATTTTCGTAATGAGTTGGGAGCATTTATTTACCGGAAAGATATTGTTGCCACAATTCAGCACAAAGTTGTATGCCTTGCTCATGGAGACGGCTTGGGTCCGGGCGATTACGGATATAAGTTTATAAAAAAACTGTTTCGCAACAAATTTGCTCAGTGGTGTTATGCACGCCTGCACCCAAATTTTGCTGTTTGGCTTGCATTGTTTTTTAGCCGAAAAAGCAGATACATTAATCGTGAAAAAAATAAAAAAAATAGAGAAAGAGAAAGAAAACTTACTGAAAACCAACTGATTCATGCCAGACAGATGTTAAAAACCAAACATATTGATTATTTTGTATTTGGACATCAACACACACCTGAATGTGAAACACTTGAGAATGGCTCTGTTTTATACAATATTGGCAACTGGTTGAACGATTTCACTTATTTAAAGATGAAAAACAGCAACATTGAGCAATGTGTTTTTACAAAAGAATAAAAAAAATAATTTACACTCCCGGTTTTCTTGCAATTTGAGCCATCATTTCTGCTTCAACAGCTACCTTTCCGCCCACCCAGCCTTTGCCGGCCATGTGACAAATACCCCTGCGAATGGGAGAGAGTAATTGTAAATCAAAGATAATTGTGTCGCCGGGTACAATTTTTTTTCTGAATTTCACTCCATCAATCTTCATGAAGAAAGTGAGATAGTTTTCAGGATCTGGAACAGTATTCAATATAAAAATCCCTCCTGTTTGTGCCATAGCTTCAACTTGAATAACACCCGGAAAAACAGGTTCATCAGGAAAATGGCCTACAAAAAAGGACTCATTCATTGTGACATTTTTTATCCCGGTAATTCCGTCTTCTCTAATTTCAGTGATTTTGTCAATAAAAAGAAAAGGATACCTGTGAGGTAACAGTTTCATAATGCCATTAATATCGTACACAGGGGGGATTTCAGGATTGTAAACAGGGATTTTTTCTGATGTCATATGCCATTCATTAAATGTTTCCGAATTAATTTTGCAAAATCCGTGTTGGTTTTATGTCCGGGACGATGGGCAACAATATGCCCTGTAAAAGGTATTCCTACCAGTGTTAGGTCACCAAGTATATCAATAAGTTTATGTCTGGCCGGTTCATTTTCAAAACGAAGTTCCACATTATTTAAAATGCCTTCTTCCCTTACAGATATATCAGGCATATTAAAATACTTTATCAATCTTTGTTGCTCTTCAGCAGAAATTACATGGTCAATGAAAATAATCGCATTCTGAAGATCTCCTCCTTTGATAAGTCCGTGTTGCAGCATGGGTTCTATTTCATGCAGAAAAGCAAATGTGCGTGCAGGGGCAAAGTTGTCATTGAATTCACCAATATGTTCCATCGTAACTTCCTGAGGTGGAATTATGGCAGACTTATAGTCAATGGTGCATGTGATTTTCAGTGTTTCACATGGATAAAGAGTTATGTGGACATCCTTTTCAGCGTCGTAAATATTTATTTCTCTGTTGATGTGAATCGTGTTTTTTTGTGCGTTCTGTTCTGTTATTCCTGCACTTTCAATTGCATCAACATAACCGTGAGCACTTCCGTCAATGATTGGAATCTCTTCACAGTCAAGTTCAATCACAATATTATCAATCTGCGATCCAGTTATGGCAGCCAGAAGATGCTCAATGGTCTTGGCAGTAACATACCCGTTACTAATGGTAGTGCCTCTGGAAGTATCAACGACAAAATCAGCAAGTGCCTGAATTTCATTGTCTCCGTCAAGGTCAGTACGTCTGAAAACAATACCAGTGTCCACATCTGCGGGCAGAAATTTTATACTGACATTTTTTCCTGTGTGAAGACCTTTCCCTTGCAGCTCACAAACAGTACTAATCGTTTTTTGTTTTTCCATGCTGGCTGCAAAAATACAATTTTTGTTTAAAAACAAACATTTTATTTCATGTTTAGTTTTTTTTCAAGTGCACTGATTCGGATATTCAGTTCATCAAGGTTTTTAAAATGTACAAGAACACGAGTGTATTTTGAAAACTCAAATGCAGGCGATCCCATGACTACTGATTTATCTTTCAAATTGCTTGCTATACCCGATTGAGCTGCAATTTTTACGTGGTTTCCAATTTTAAGATGTCCTTTTACTGCAACTTGACCACTAATCATACAGTAATCTCCAATTTTTGAAGAGCCTGCAAATCCTGATTGCGCAGCAATTACAGTGTTTTTTCCAATTTCACAATTGTGAGCTACCTGAATAAGATTGTCAAGCTTGCTTCCGCTTCGGATGATTGTTGAGCCCATAGTTGCCCTATCAATGCTTGTGTTGGCGCCAATCTCTACATTGTCTTCTATAACAACATTTCCAAGTTGAGGAATTTTTGTGTAATTGCCTTCATTGTCAGGAGCAAAACCAAATCCGTCTGAACCTATAACCACGCCCGAATGAATAATACAGTTGTCCCCAATCTTACAACCACTATATATTTTGACACCAGAGTAAATTATTGTGTTTTCTCCCACCTGACATTTGTCATCAATAAATGTGTGAGGATAAATCTGTGCTCCCCTGCCAATCATTACATCCTCACCAATAACTGCATATGATCCAATCCAAACTGATTCTTTGTCGGCAAGCCCAACACTGTCAGCAATAATAGCAGTTTTGCATATTCCCTTTTTCTGAGATTGCATAGACGCTTCAACCATTTGAAGAAGTTTTGTAAATGCCATATATGGATCATCTACACGAATCAGATTGGCCGAGATTTTCTTTTCAGATGTAAAATCATGTCTTACAAGTACGGCTGTCGCTTCTGTTGTATAGATGTATTTTGTGTAAGCAGGATTGGCAAGAAATGATAATGTGCCTTTTTTTCCCTCTTCAATTTTTGAGATATTGCTGACTTTTGCTTCAGGATTACCCTCAACAGTTCCATTTAAAAATTCAGCAATTTGTTTCAGACTAAATTCCATTGCAACAAAGTTTCCTGCGAATTTAGACATAATTATGTAAAAATTGAGGATTTTTATTCAAACTTTCCAAAAAAGACCGGAAAATCTTTAATTTCTAATTTTTAATGATTAATGATTATATGAGCGTAAACATTTGAAATTAAGGTTGTTAATGGCTGTTCATATTTTCTATTTTTTTACACTGAGTAAGCGAAGCGCATCGCTCCATAGGAGTCCCGATCCCATCGGGACAAGTCGGGAAAGTGCTATTTTATTTCTTCTATAAATATCCAGGTTCAGTAATAAAGGTATGAGGATCAATAGAATTCTCTTTCCATCTTCAGTATACTTCAGATAACAAAGTACTCGAAGTTATATGTAAGAATTATGTGCACTTCAAGCCTTAGTGTGTTATAAATATTTTCTCACATCGTGATCCCTTTCCAAAAGGGAAGCCGATGGCTTGGGATATTTTCTTTTTTTTTACACTGAGTAAGCGAAGCGCATCGAAGTGCTATTTTATTTCTTCTATAAATATCCAGGTTCAGTAATAAAGGTATGAGGATCAATAGAATTCTCTTTCCATCTTCAGTATACTTCAGATAACAAAGTACTCGAAGTTATATGTAAGAATTATGTGCACTTCAAGCCTTAGTGTGTTATAAATATTTTCTCACATCGTGATCCCTTTGGGATATTTTCTTTTTTCTATTTTATTTCTTCTATAAACAACGGATATGAGTCATAGGCCATAAAAGTAATCCCCTGCCCTTAAACAAAAACTATCTGGGATTTCTCCAGTAATCATCAACACGGCTGCCCCATCCCCAGTCACTTCTTTCCAGATCAGGATCATTGGTTGCAAAATTTCTTTGATTGAGCTTGACTTGCCATTGATAATCCTGAATTTCTCCGATTGCATCTGAGTGAAGAAGTTCATAATCCTGGGTAGCCAAATCCCGATTGTAAAATACAAATTTTCTGTTTCTCTGGTTATTCAGTGTGTAGTAATGCCATATTTCATATGGATAAGTGCTGGGCTCTCTGTCTTGTCTTGAAATTGTGTTTGGTGGGCCGTATTGAAGATACACCCTTCCTCTGTCTGTCTGATATCCTTTTTTGATTTTTGTGGCAAAAGAATTTTGAGTTTTCTGAACTTCTACAGAATATTTTCTCCAAGCATCTTCAGGTTGGTCACTTCTGTTTGCCCAAAATGTATAAAAGAATTGTTGAAGTCTTTCCAGTTCACTTTCAGCAGCGTGTTTGTCAATATAAAAACGCTCATTGTCTGAGGCAATGGGACGAACACTTCTAACATATTCCAGTAGTGTGTCTTTTGAAGTGATATTGGCAACAAATGAATATTCATGTGTGAGTTTTGATGCCAGAAAATCAATATCAGCATCTGGATTACTGCGCTGGAAAAATAATTTGTTGATGGATTTCAGTTCATTGTTTTTATCCCGCAACTCTACAACAAGCAAATAATTACCCGAAGGAAGTGTGCTGATGTCAAATTCATGCATATAGCTAATCAGATTTTTGCCCTTTTCTCTTTTAAATGATTGAAGATTTTGTGCAACTCTTCTGGTTTCAAATTGTTCAATATATGTTTTTATTAAAAAAGCTTCATCTTCTCCAAGAATTGTTGCTGTATTATATGCTTCACAATAGAAGGTAAGTGTATTAACGCTTTTTGGATAAAAATTCAGAGGCAATGGCATTAACTCATAACCCGCCTTGTTGAATATACCTGTAGCATCACTTTTTTGATATCTTTCAATGAGCTGTATTCCTGATAAACTGATTGTGCTGTTAAGATAATTCAATTCAAATGCTTCAATAATATAAAGTGGATCAAATGGAGAATATAGATCCTGAAGCTTAATTTCAATGCTGTAATTGCCGTTGGGTAGTGCAAATCTCTGAATATCTACCAGTGAAAAATTAATGTTGCTGGTATCTTCAACTTCAGGACTCTTGAGAATAAGTTTTTCGAAATCAATGATTTCTTCTTCAAACTTAATCAACATTGTCACTTCCACTGATGACATATATTTGCCGCTTTCAGTTTTTTCAAAATACAAACTATGTCCCAGTATTGTTAAGTATGTTTCAATATATGAACCCTGTTCAGGAGAATAAAAGGTTGAATATGAAAAAAACGGGGAAATGTCTTTGGGATTGTCCTGTGCATTTGAAAATAAAACAATAAGAAATATCGATAATGATGTTAAAAAGTATTTCATAGAATTAACATTTAAAGTATTATGCAAAAATACAAAAAAATAAAGAATTTTCATGTGAAAACAAACGAAAGGCAGCATTAAAAAATTATTTGGCAGATTTTTTTTAGATAACTGATCAGAACTATTTTTATAAGCCACAAATACTTCGACTAGCTGTAGCAATTGTCGAAGTATTAGTAAAAAAAACTACAATATTTTTTTAGTCACATGGTCACATCGTCACATCGTGATAAATTGATAAATGATAAATTGATGCGCAGTTACTTTTTTTGTACTTTTGAAAATCTTTAAGAAAAACTGATCCATTTTAAGTGTAAATATGAAAAAATTAAGTAAAATTGCTGTTCTTACATCCGGAGGAGATGCTCCGGGGATGAATGCAGCTCTTCGTGCAATAGTTCGCACTGCTGCCTATCATAATGTAGAAACCTATGGTGTTTATGAAGGATATGAAGGACTCATTGATAAAAAATTTGTTCTTATGGATACCTCATTTGTTTCAAATATTATTCAAAGAGGTGGCACAATTTTACGTTCTGCCCGCAGCAAGCGTTTTTTTGAAAAACATTATCAGGAAAATGCATATAAAAATCTTTTGGCTGAAGATATTGGTGGGTTAGTTGTCATAGGTGGCGACGGTTCATTTAGGGGACTCAATGAGTTTTGTAAGGATTTTCCTGTGAAAGGAATTGGAATTCCCGGAACTATTGACAATGACATGATTGGAACTGATTTTACCATTGGCTATGACACAGCCATTAATACTGTAGTAGATGCTGTTGATAAAATCCGTGACACTGCCTATTCGCACAACCGGTTGTTTTTTGTTGAAGTGATGGGTCGCGATGCCGGTCTCATTGCTCTGCGTTCAGGAATTGCTGTTGGTGCCGAGGAAGTGCTCATGCCCGAAACAATAACCACACTGGATGATCTTGTGTATGAGTTGATTACAAACAGACGAATGAATAAAACCAGCGGTATTATCATTGTTTCTGAAGGTGATGAACTGGGCGGCGCAGTGGAAGTTGCCAAAAAAGTGCAGGAACGCCTGCCTGATTATGAGTTTAGAGTAACTATACTCGGACATATTCAACGAGGTGGTGCTCCAACATGTATGGACAGGGTGAGGGCTTCCACAATGGGGTATCATTCTGTACTGGCATTGCTTGAAGGTAGAAACAGCGAAATGGTTGGAATTATCAACAATCAGGTTTGTTTCACACCTCTTGAAAAAGCAGCAAAACACCATCAGGAAATTCCAAAACATTTACTTGAAATGATTAAAATCCTTGCTATCTAACTATGTCTTCTGCTCTGCCTGCCTATGCAATTCTTATTCTGCCTGTTCCTCTTGACAGATTGTTTACTTATGCAATACCTGAAGAACTGAGAAATGAAGCTGAACCTGGCAAACGGGTCATTGTTCAGTTTGGTGCCAGAAAGTTCTATACAGCAATGATTTATGAAATGACTGATTCAATTCCGGAAGGAATTACTCCCAAGTCAATCGATATGATTCTTGATGAAAGACCTGAGGTGAGCAAACAGCATCTGAAATTCTGGAAATGGATGTCAGAATATTATTTGTGCAGCATGGGTGATGTGATGAAAACAGCTTTGCCTGCCGGATTGAGAATTGAAAGTGAAACAAAAATTGAACTGAATCCTGAATTGAAACCTGAAATGACTGAGCATTTGCAACAGCATGAGCAGATGATTATGCTTGCTCTAAAGGAACAGGGAAGCCTAACTATAACAGAAATTCAGAAGATTCTTAGTATTAAACATGTTCAGCACATCGTTAAGAACCTTTTGACAAAGGGAATTGCTGTCAGTTATGAGGAATATGCCGAACGTTTTGTGCCCAAACGTGAAGTTTGGATTAGCTTGTCATCTGAATTTGAAGAGGAGGAAAAGCTCATGGAAATTTTGAACAGCCTTTCCAAAAGAGCTCCCAAACAATCTGATGTTCTTCTGCTCTTTATTCATGAAACAAGCATAGCCGGAAACCGGAGCGAATTACCAAAATCAGACCTGGCCAAACGTTCTTCTTCAGCTGCACTCAATGCACTGATCAAAAAAGGAATATTTGTTGAAACAGAAAAAATTGTATCAAGATTTGAAGAAGAAGAGTCACAGCTGAAAGATTTTTCCCTTTCTCAAGCACAGCAAACTTGTCTTGAAGAAATCTCAAACTCTCTGAAAACCAACCATGTACATTTGCTCCATGGTGTTACCTCAAGTGGAAAGACTGAAATTTATATCCGACTTATTCAGCAACAAATTGAAACCGGTAAACAAGTCTTGTATCTACTGCCAGAAATTGCACTGACGACACAAATAATAATGCGGTTGAAATCAGTGTTTGGAAACAAAGTGGGGGTGTATCATCACAAATTCAATTTTAATGAAAAAATTGAACTGTGGAATAGTGTGTCAGACACCGAAAACACAATAACCAAATTTCAGATAATAATTGGCACTCGTTCAGCTTTGTTTTTGCCTTTTTCCAATTTGGGACTTGTGATTATTGACGAAGAGCATGACGGTTCTTATAAACAGAATGAAATGTCACCACGCTATCATGCCCGCGATGCAGCTGTGGTCATGGCTCAAATGTTTCAGGTAAAAGTGCTCATGGGGACTGCTTCGCCATCTGTTGAAACATACTACAATGCTGTGAATAAGCGATATGGGCTTTCGGAACTCAACGAAAGATATGGAAATTTGCCTTTGCCTCAGGTGAAAATTGTTGATATGTCGAAGGAGGGAAAAAGCAGGCAGGGAGCATGGTATATAACATCAGCCCTAAGAAAGGCAATTGAAGAGTCGCTTGAAAAAAAGAAACAGGTAATTTTATTTCAGAATCGCCGCGGCTTTGTTCCCATTGTTCAGTGCACTCAGTGTGGATGGATTCCGGGCTGCAAGCATTGTGATATCACACTGACATATCATAAAAAACTCAATCATCTCAAATGTCATTTGTGTGGATATCATAATATCATTCCTGAACAATGTCCGGTGTGTGGCAATACGCATATAAAGTTCATGGGCTTTGGAACCGAGAAAATTGAAGAGGAAGTGAAGGTTTTGTTTCCTCATGCTGTGGTTGGAAGAATGGATGCCGACACCACCAGAGGCAAATACTCACATCAGCAAATTATCAATGCATTTGAAAAAGGCGATACAGATATACTCGTTGGAACACAAATGGTTAGTAAAGGACTTGATTTTGAAAGAGTTAATCTGGTTGGAATTCTTAACTCAGACAATCTGATGCATTATCCTGATTTCAGAGCATTTGAAAGGGGTTTTCAAATACTGACCCAAATTATGGGAAGAGCAGGAAGGCATGATGAAAACGGACTGGTCATTCTGCAAACCCGCAAACCCGACCATCCGGTTATCGTTGCAGCTGTAAAAGGAGATTTTCTGTCTTTTTATGAAAAGCAGATTCTTGAAAGACAAATGTTCAGGTATCCTCCATTTTACAGACTGATTCAGGTGTCGGTGCAACATAAAAATGAAATGAAAGCCAATCAGGCTGCACATGAATTAAAAAAGCGTATTGCTGAAATGGAAGGATTGATAATTTTGGGTCCTGAAGAGCCTGTTTACGGCAGAGTAAAGCAATATTATATCCGAAACATACTTATAAAAATCCCCAGAACGCAAAAGCATGCGCAAAGTCGTGTTAATATCAGAGGGATTATTTCTCAGTTTTTATTTGAAAAAGATCAAACAGGAGTGAGAATTATCACTGATGCAGATCCGGCATAAAAAAATGGTTTATTGTTTAATATTTCAAGAAAATTTGACCTGAAGTAACCATTATTTTTTATTTTTGTCAAATAAACACACCCCAATATGAAAAAGAATCTTTCAGTTCTCACAACCCCATGGTTTCTGTTTGCATTTTTCTGATTTTTTAATATATTAACTCAAAAAAATAAATATGAAAATGATACGCTTATCAATTTTGTTTAATATTGTCCTGCTCATATTTGGATGTGACAATAATCAAAACACAGAAGAAAATAATACAAAGGAATCTCATCAGGAAGATGCCATTGAAAATACAACATTTGAAAAGTTTTTGGGAGATAATTATAACGTTGGCAATTACATACAAGATACCGATACAAGTATAATTGTTGTAGGCGCAAAGTACAATAACGATGCTGATGGTTCAAGAGATATTTGGATAGTGAGTATTAATAATTCAGGCAAAATAGTATGGGGAAAAACAGTTTGTAAAGGGAAATATTTTTTACCAAGGTCCATCATAAAAAGTCCGAATGGCAATTACTTAATAGCAGGGCAAATTAAATCAGAAAATCAAATCAATCATCGATCTCTCATTGATATTTATCTTATAGAAATTGATCAATATGGAAAACTTATCTGGGAAAAAACATATACTGCAAATACTAGATTTGAAACAAAAAAATGCATGTTACAAACTATTGATAATTCTATTCTAATTGTTAGTAATTCAGTTCATTATTATGATGATATAAACTTCACCGATCAAACAGCTTTCACTAATTTATATAAAATAAACATACATGGTGATTTATTATGGAGAAAAGAGATCCAAAGAAAATGCACCGATGGTGGAGTTTTTGCTGCCGTTAGCTGTACTGATGGAGGTTTTCTCTTTGCAGGAAATGATTGTGACGACTTTTTGGACAAAACTGCATGGACATTTAAAACAGATATTAACGGGAATTTGCTGTGGTCTAAATATTATAGAGAACTTCAAGGTCTCTATTTGATAGATATAATTAAATGCGATGATAATAGTTATTGGGTTGCTGGAGAACAATTAATTGGAGAACAAAAACATGCATGGATTTCTAAGATTGATGATTTTGGCAATGTGATGTGGGATACTATATATTCTGAAAAAAGAAGACATTTACATTTGTCTTCGCTATACTTGTGTGCAGATAAGGGATTATTGATTGTTGGATCCCAAGAGACTTTACGCTATGGAACAATAGAAGCACTAATAATAAAAACTGATGCTAATGGAAAGGAAGAATGGCGCAGAATATTTGATGACAAAGACTTCCTGTATATAGATAACATTATGCAATTATCAGATGGAAGCATTTTTACATTGGGAAGAGTGTACCTTGGAAATCAAAAAAGGAAAGACTGGATTATGAAGCTTAATGAATCGGGGAGATTAGAAGAATAGCAGTTATTATAATAAGTAGTATAAAATAAGCCCGTGTAAACCTGTGGTTAAGCAATCTGCATAAAAGCATTATCGCAATCCGCCACTTCATTTTTTTTATTACTTTTGTTAAATAATCACACACACCCCAATATGAAAAAGAATCTTTCAGTTCTCACAACCCCATGGTTTCTGTTTGCATTGTTAGTCTTGATACTCAACGACCTGTTTTTAAAATCTGCCTTTGGGAATTTCTTCACCGGAAAATTATCCGATTTTGCTGGATTGTTCGTTTTTGCTGTATTCTGGACAGCCTTTTTTCCAAAACACAAAAAAATCATTGTTGTTGCTACGGCAATATTGTTCATCATCTGGAAATCGCCTTATTCTCAAGGGTTTATTGATATCTGGAATTCCATGGGATTGATCTCAATTTCCAGAGTGGTTGATTTTTCCGACCTCATTGCCCTCATTGTTCTTTTGCCTGTTTGGGCTCTCAATATGAATCCGGCAGAAAAGTACACCCTGAAAGTTCATCCTGTGTTTCCGCTTCTCTTTTCTCTGTTTGCTTTTGCAGCCACAAGTTATCAGAAGAATTTTGATTATGATAAAACCTATGAGTTTGACTGTTCAATCAATGAACTGGTTAATAGAATTAACTGGATGAACATCAATAACCAGGTGCAAAATCACCCTCTTTCACTGCATTATGAAAATGCGAATTATAAGAAAACGATGTATGGTGATACGGCATGGTATTACAAATCAGGAGATTATGATTATTTTGACACGATATATAAAAAGAACTCAACTGAAATTGACACAATTTATCATCATAGAATTCCAATCACTGACACTGTATATGTAAATCCTGACGGTATATTTTTTATCAGTTTTCATGTTAAACCCTATATGAACGAAAAAGGGGTCACTTATTGTCATAATGTGCCTGTCAAATTAAAAATTGAAGGCAGCAAATCGCGCACCGAACTTACATTAAAAACCATATATACAAGCAATTGTCTTGGAATGTTTGAAAAAGAAGCACAAAAAAAGGAAGAACATTTATTGCTTGAAGCTTTTGAAAAAGATTTTATTGAAAAACTGAAACAATAAATTATGTCACATCAGGGAACAATCAGAAGATACACATTGATAATTGAAAAGGTTAGCCGTGGTGGGCATCCTTCACTTGAAGATATTCTGGATTTTTTGCAACAACATGGTTTTAAATTATCAAGACGCACACTGCAAAGAGATGTGGAAGCAATCAGGGATGAATTTGGTGTTGAGCTTGCATATAGCAGATATCATAATGGATACTTTTTAAAAAATCCGGAAGACCCTGAGGTTGAGGCCTTTATGCGTTTTCTGGAAATTGCAGGAACATCAGCCTTACTTATTGACAGCCTGAAAGACAGCAAAGACACCATGTCGTATATTTCATTCGAAGCTCAGGGAAATCTCAAAGGAATTGAATATTTAAAACAACTGCTTTTTGCATTGAAAAAATCACGCAAAGTTACATTTGTGCATAAAAAATTTGATACAGGATATCTTACAAAATATACTGTCAGACCATATCTGTTGAAAGAATATCTCAACAGGTGGTATCTGATAGCACAGTTATCTGACAACCAGATGCGCACGTTTGGACTAGACAGAATGTCGGAGCTGGAGGTGACAGACAAAACGTTCAAGCCCAACAAAAGACTAAAACCTTCAAAATTGTTTGAACATACAATTGGACTCACATATTCTGTGAGAAAACCTGAAGAAATCGTTTTGTCATTTACAGCACATCAGGGAAATTATATTAAAACCCTGCCGCTGCACTGGACACAAACCATATTGAAAGACAATCAGGAAGAATTACTTGTAAGACTGAAAGTGGTTCCAAATTTTGAACTGAAACAGAAAATTCTCATGTATGGTGATATGGTGAAAATTATTGAGCCAAAATGGTTTGCTGATGAGCTGAAACAAACGCTCAAAAATTCACTGGCACAGTACAAAAGGAAATAACTGGCCACGGGATGATTATGCCAAATGATTGATATTGAAAGTGAAGCGAGTGTACTCACAACTTATTTTGATTGAGGAAGAACAACGCGAGGGGCTTTAGACCCGAGCATAAAGAATTATCAGTTCATGAAAATCTCAAAAAGTAAATTTTTTCAATAGCAACGGGCTTTAGCCCGTTGGAAGCCAATGTTTCCTAATAGTTTTTTGGCAGAAAATTTGTGAAAATTTGGCTTCAAGTTAAGTGCTCATTTGAACCGTTGGAAGCCAATGTTTCCTAATAGTTTTTTGGCAGAAAATTTGTGAAAATTTGGCTTCAAGTTAAGTGCTCATTTGAACAAATTTTGTGACAAAAACAGATGGGTAAAATTCTATTGCTAAATGATTGATATTGATATTGAAAGTGAAACGAATGTACTCACAACTTATTTTGATTGAGGAAGAACAACGCGAGGGGCTTTAGACCCGAGCATAAAGAATTATCAGTTCATGAAAATCTCAAAAAGTAAATTTTTTCAATAGCAACGGGCTTTAGCCCGTTGGAAGCCAATGTTTCCTAATAGTTTTTTGGCAGAAAATTTGTGAAAATTTGGCTTCAAGTTAAGTGCTCATTTGAACAAATTTTGTGACAAAAACAGATGGGTAAAATTCTATTGCTCAGCATAAATAATGAATTTTGCAAAGAATATACATATTCTACTGGACATATTTGAATATTCATGGATTAAACGAATTCACTCACAACTTCTTTGTATTTTTGCATAAATTTTCAAAGTATGAAAACAGAACAGGGAAATATTCCACTGATACAAAATGCCGACCTCAAGGGAAAAATTGTCCTTGTCAGGGTTGATCATAATGTGGTGAAAAAGGGCATTATTCATGATCCTTACAGAATTGATGCAACCATCGGCACCTTATATTATATTGTGGCAAAGGGAGGAAAAATTATTTTGATGACCCATGTGGGCAGACCAAAAGACAAAAAAACCAATGAAATTCAGATAGATGATGATACTTCAGTTGATCCCATTGTTGAATATTTTGAAAACAAACTGCATATCAGATTCAGAATACCAGAATTTCATCAGCAGGGAAACAGTGGCTATGGAGGCATTGAAACCTCAGTCAATCATCTCATCAAAGATTTGCGCGATGACAGAATTGACGGAATCTATCTTCCCAACACACGATGGTTTGCCGGAGAAGAAGCAAAAGATGATGTTGCAGACAGATTTGCCTATCAGCTTGCAGGACTTGCTGATATTTTTGTTAATGATGCCTTTGGCTCATGGCAACCACATGCTTCAACAGTTGGAATAACAAAGTTTTTGCCTTCATATGCTGGATTTCTCATGCAAAAAGAAATTGCCAATCTGGACAGAGTGTTCAATCCTCAAAAACCATTCATCTCTGTAGTTGCCGGAGCAAAATTTGACACCAAAGTTGATTCCTTGTATGCTCTGCTGAAAAAGTCTGATCATCTGGTGCTTGGCGGTGTAATTTATAATGCATATCTGGCTGCAAAATACGGAATCATCATCAAAGGTGTAGGAAATGATGATGTGCAGCATGCAAAGAAATTTGTTGACTTTGCACAGCAATACCCCGGCAAACTGGTGGAACTTCCATATGTAATTGAATCTGATACATTGGATGGAAAAATTGAAGGAAAATGGCGTCAACGCAGCATCAAAGACTTCAAAAAAGGAGATGAGTATAATTACTTTCTGGATGTTGCACACGATTCATTTGAAGACGAACATGTGAAAGAGATTTTTCATCAGGCACATACTGTTTTTGTCAATGCTGTGATGGGATTTACTCCACATTTCAATGAAGGCACCATCGCACTTGATGAGCTCATTGATGAAAACAGCGAAGCAATTAAACTTTACGGTGGCGGTGATACCATGCAGGAATTGAAACGACTGCTGCCCGGATTATATATTGTTGCCCTTGACAGTCCCAAATATTACATCTTTACCGGTGGTGGTGCTGTGTTGAAAGCCATAGAAGAAGGCAGCGTGTTTGGACTCGAACCGGTAAAGGCTCTCATTGAAAATTCAAAAAACAACAAATCATGACACAACTGATTGAACTTATCAAGAGCAGACAAAGTGTAAGAAAATATGATGCTTCACGTCCCGTTGAACAGGAAAAGATCCAATTATGCCTTGAAGCTGCAAGGCTTGCTCCATCGGCCTGCAATTCACAACCATGGAAATTTATCGTGGTTGATGAACCTCAATTACGCGAAAAAGTGGCAAAAGAAACATATGGTCCACTGATGCGGTTTAACAAATTCGTTCTTGATGCGCCGGTGATTATTGTCATTACACAGGAAAAATCAAACTTTACTTCAAAAGTGGGCATCACAGTGAAAAGTATTGATTATCCGCTCATTGATATTGGTATTGCAGCACAGCATTTTTGCCTTCAGGCGCATGAATTGGGACTGGGCACATGCATGCTTGGCTGGTTTAATGAAAAACCCATTCAGAAATTGCTTGATATCCCTGAAAAACGAAAAATTGGATTGCTCATCAGTGTTGGTTATGCCGTGGAAGGATACAAACAACGGCAAAAACAGAGGAAAACGAAGGATGAAATGACGGGAGAAAATGGGTATTTAAGATAAAACTACAAGTTCTCCCCAGATTTTTTACATGTCCCACTTTTTGTCTTATAACAGAATTTTTGTTATTTTTGCATAATCAACAAATACACAATCAGGTGAATGTGAATAATGAAGAACTGAAGCGCTTTATCAGGGAAAAATCTCATTTGTTTTGGTATATTCCTGATGAGAAAAAAGAAAATATCAGTATGAATGTACTGGTTGAGGCAATTTTAAATCACGGGAGTCTAGAGGATGTAAAAACAATTTTCAATCTGATTGGTATTGAGAAAGTTGCTGAAATATTTTATGCTTCTGTAAATAACAAAAAACGAAATAATTATTATCCTGTGGTTATAAATTTCTTTAATTTATATTTCAGAAGGCATGTACAGTGAGATATTATCGGATAATCAGAAACAACTATTACCGTTTCTGAAACAGTTTGGCAAGGATTTTATCCTTGTTGGAGGTACAGCAATTGCACTACAGCTTGGCCACAGAAGATCGGTTGATTTTGATTTGTTCAGATCAAAATCTTTTAATTCAGCAAGAATTAAAAGAAAAATTGCAGAATCTGGTTTTGCAAATCAGATTATACATGAAGAGTCTGACCAGATTCATTTTTTTGTAAACGGGGTCAAGCTAACCTTTTTTTCATTCGGATTTGAAATCCATCCTGTTGTCAAATTGGATAATTATCTGAAAATGCCTGAATTGATTGAGCTTTCTGCAATGAAAGCTTTTGCCATGGGAAGAAGGGCTAAGTGGAAAGATTATGTTGATATGTATTTCTTATTGAAACATCATTTTTCACTCGCTGATGTTGTTGCTAAATCAAATGAATTGTTTGAAGGTGTTTTTTCAGAAAAATTGTTAAGACAACAACTATGTTATTTTGATGATGTGGATTTTAGTGAAGAAGTTGAGTTTATGCCCGGGTTTGAAGTGGAAAGAAAAGAAATAATGAGTTCCCTAACCAATATTTCAACCATCTCAATATAATTATTCTATTTTTTCACAAATCTCGCGCTTGTTTTTCCGCTAATGGTTTGCAATTCAATGATATAGATGCCTGAGGCAATGTGTTCCACATGAACAGATAAGCTGTTTTGACCGTTGTAAATATCATAACTTTCATATATGATTGTGCGTCCTGTCAAATCAACAATGCTGATGAGTATTTGATTATTGCTTTCATTGTCAAATCTGATAAACAACACATCATGTGCAGGATTTGGAGAAATACTCAGGTGTTGCAGTCCTGCAAAATCTTCAATTCCTGTGTAAGTTGCGTAATATTCATTTGAAAAAGTATTACACCCGATGTTGTTCATTGCTTCAAGAACATACATTCCGCTTTGTGTGATTTGAAGTGTTTGGTTTATGCCGCCGAAAACAGGATCCCCGTTCAAATACCACTGAAGAAAATATCCGGTCATCATGGTTTGCAGCATGTTTCCAGTTTGCCAGAAAGTGGGAATCGGAGGATAGTTCAAAAATGAGATCTGCTCTTCGTTGCTAAAAGTTGAACATCCAAAATCATTTGAAACAAGCACATAGTAGTTTCCTGTTTCATGTGCAAACATCCAGTCATTTGTGTGGCCAAGCAGTGCCAGTGTGTCTCTATACCATTGCCATTCAGTGCCATTACTAAGAACAGTGAGTAAAACAGAGTCGCCAACGCACATCATGTGAGACGGATCTATTGAGAGTCCGGTGATATTGGGATTGGCCAAAACAGTCACTGTGTCTGTATCGTTAAACTCGATAACCGGATGGTCAACTGTAAAGGAAACTATCATACCCGATGCATTGAGTGAATAATTGCCGGGAGTATGTCCGTTGAACGTCACTTGTCCGCAGAAATCATCACCTCCGAGCAGTCCGGAATCATAATCCCACACTTCAATTTTATATATGGTATCGTTCAGTGAAATTGTGGAGAAATTGAATGTTGCAGAGTATGTGTCGTCAACATATGCACTTTCATAGATTTTTGTTAAACCCTCAAAAATTTTGATATATGGATCAGGAGATCCCCAAATTCCGTCATCGCACTGAAGATTGCTCACTGAAACAGTTGAAAGATAATAACCAAGTGTATCAATGGTTGTCACGAGGTTCACAGAATAAATTCCTGGATTGGTATATGTTTGCTGCGGTGGTGTTTCAGAATTTGATGTTTGACCATTTCCGAATGTCCAACTGTATGTGAAGTTTGGATTTCCGTTGCTTGGATGCAGCACACTGAAGTCAGTTACCACAGGAGCACATGCATAGGGATTGCTCATGGTAAAACTGTTGTTTCCTGATGCTGATGGCAGAATAGTGATAGGGATATCAAAATAATCATCTTCGGTTTGATTCATCCCAAGCACAGTGACATAAGCTTTAACAAAAACCGTAATTATATAATTGCCGGGCAGTAGGGGAGTGCCGCAAAATTTTGCACAACCATGTTCAGTTGCAGGAGGGTTTGATGAAGGATAGAAGTTGTTGGTAGGCGAACTGCTTTCAAAACTTAGCCCAAGCGGCATACCAATCACCCCCGTTACTTCAATCCTGTTCAGTGTTACAGTAAATCCGGTTCCTGCATCCTCAAATTCTGCAGGCATGTAAAATGTGATGTCTTCATCGTAGTATTGCATCGCTGTGCCTGGCGGAAGTGTGTCGGGACATAGCGTGGGTTTGGCAGGAGAAATAACACAACCATAATCAATGATGCATCCCGGACATTGAGCAAAAGAAATATTTGCAATTGAAAAAAATAGTACAAACAAAAGGGTAAATATTTTTTTCATACACAGATTTTTTTTCAAAGTAAAGAAGAAAAATCTAAATATCCATCAGTTTTAACAATTGTTAACCAAAATAAATGGTGTTGTGTTTGTAATGGCAATTCTCCTTCCTTGGGCTCTGCATGACAAACCGCATGTCATTCAGAACGCAGTGAAGAATCTAAAAAACACCTCAAAATTTCCCAAGGGGACTCTGATGGAGCATTATTCGATATTCTCAATGCGAGTCAATCCCATACAGCATCATATACAAATGAAACAACACCTGATTGATTTCTGACATGTATTCTTTACAGGCTTTGGGACTACCGGGCAAGCAAAACACCAGTGTCTTTTTTCTTACTCCTGCAATGCTGCGGCTTATGACGGCATTGGGCTTTTCCATACCATATTTCATACGCACCAGGTCCATAATGCCAGGAATTTCCTTTTGCAGAAATGGTTTCACAGTATCAACAGTAATGTCGCGGGGACCAATTCCAGTACCACCTGTAGTGATTATCAAATCGGCTGTATTGAATAGTTTTTCCAGCTTGTTTTTTAGTTTACGTCTGCTGTCGGGGATGATGTGGTTGTGTACTTCGCACTTGTAGCCTTTCACACTAAAGAGCACTTCAACAGATTCTTTGATTGCAGGACCGCTCAGGTCTTCATATTCGCCTTCGCTGGCTCTGTCGCTGAGTGTGATAATGTGAATCTGAAACACTTTTGGCTCATACACCAGTTCATCTCCTGCTTTGAGAGTGCCTGGTTTAATCACACGAGCAAAAATCCCTTCCTTTGGCATCACGCAGGTGCCGGTTTCACGATAAATGGCACAACCATCGCCATGGCATTTTTTACCAATTTGGGTCACCTGCAGATCAACAGTTTCATTGTGCAGTCTGTCTAGCGGACGCATGTGAAACAACTCCATCCCTTGGGTGGTGATATTTTCGGCAAATTCTCCAAATTTGAACTCCTGCTTGTGAAGTTTTCCAAACTTTTCCATGCTTTCCCATGCCAGCAGGCTCACCTGGCGGTGCCATTTGCCGCTATGCGCATCGGTTTTGATGCCTGTTGAAGTGAGTTCAATGCTTTCCACGGGCTGCTTGATGGTGCCGGTTTCAGTGGAAATGTTTACTGCTTTTATTTTGATTTTCATAAAAAACCGAAGATGAAATTTGAATTGCAAAGGTAGTGAAAATTGGCGATTTTTATTTACGCAAGCATTAAGCTAAAATAATTATATGCAGAGGCCATCATTCAGAATCTGTCAGAATTTATGTTTGTGAAGGGGCAAGAGATGTACTGTTAACGAATGCCGTCTACTCGATTAGCGGTATAGTATTTTTTTGATTTTATATTTTCTTCCTTTATTTTTGCCCTCAACTTCTAATAGTCCGAGCACAACAAATCTGGCTAAATATTTTTTTACGCTAATATCAGATTTGTTAGTCAATAATTGTGCGCGATAGTTGTTTATTTCACCGTTTTTCTCAAGATAACCTGCTATTTGTTGTAAAAATTCCAATTCGGTTTTTGACAACTTATCGGTAATTATATCGGTAAATATATCGGTAATTTTTCGAGAAGGTAATTCCTCCAAAGCTTGCAAAATTGCATTTAGCATAAATTCAATAAAAGAGACAGAATCTCCTGATTTCTGTGAAATTGCCAAAGCATTGTAGTAGCCTTGCTGATTTTCAAAAACTACTGTTTCAACTGGCAACCAGGCAAACAGTTCGTCCCATTTTGAAAGAATGAGTGTTTGCCAAAGCCTCCCAATTCTACCGTTTCCGTCAATGAATGGGTGGATAAATTCAATTTCAAAATGAACAATAGAACTTTTGATAAGAGGGTGTACATCTGTTTTCTTTGCCCATGAGAATAAATCTGTAACTAATTGTGGAACAAATTGATAATTCGCACCTGCGTGAACAAGTTTGGTTCCCTCAAAAACACCAACACCCTGTGAACGAAAATGGCCTGCATCTTTCACTAACGTCGAGGTTATATATTGATGGGCTTTCAAAAAATCTTTGACCTTATAAGGGTTATATTCTAGTAAATGCTCGTAAGCCAGATAAGCATTTTTAACTTCCTGAATTTCGTGTGGAAGACCAAAAACTCTCTTTCCTTCAATAATATCAGTAACCTGACCGAGTGTAAGTGAGTTGTTTTCTATGGCCAATGAGGATTGGATGGAACGCAGACGATTGATTTTTCGCAAAGCCAAATTGCGGCCATATTCGCCAGTACCTTTTATTTCGCCAAGTTTTTCGGCAATTCTTGCAACCAACTCAATGGTTTTTGTGCTGATTGAATATGTTGGAACATTCATTAATTTTGAAATATGGCAATGTGTAAAATTACAAAATTATTCTGTTTGTGCATAACTCGCAATTTGTCAGGCAAACTTAATGAAAAATAAAATGAGAGAATTTTTTTTTCATAACGTCGTGTGTGGCGGCTGTGAGGGTGTTTATTTGTGGTTTTGTTTTTACATGAAGCGTTGGCTTCCCGAACGCTTTCGGGATTAAAACCAATCTTTCTTT
This sequence comes from uncultured Bacteroidales bacterium, assembly GCA_964526285.1. Taxonomy (GTDB): domain Bacteria; phylum Bacteroidota; class Bacteroidia; order Bacteroidales; family DTU049; genus CAYMAZ01. Next base: position 37,241 of record CAZGIW010000016.1, read on the forward strand.
TCGGTCGACTTTGTTGCAATTTTGCTAAATTTGGTTTTTGAGCTTGGCAATCAATTCCTTTTAGTCTTTGATATGCACCAAGCTATAATTGAGCTTTTGTAGTTGCTCAACTATTTGTTCTTCTAATATTTGTTCTGGTTGCTTAGCCATAGTTGTTTTTGAATTTGTCCATATTTTCAACAAAACATATTTTTCAACAAACCCTTTTTCCACCCCCAAACGTCAATCCATGTCGTTTGTCCTTCTATTTTAATTATTTCTGTCAAAAACGATTCTCTTGAAAGGGAAATTGTGTAAATTTGGATTTTAAAATCTACCTTGTGACAAGAGAGGAATTCAATGAATAACATTACATTTAAAGTGAAGCAATATGAGTAACATAAAGCTATTTGAATCAAAAAAAGTGCGTAGCCATTATGATGATGATAAAGAAATCTGGTATTTTAGCATTGTGGATATTGTTGGTATATTAACTGACCAACCTACAGTAGCAAGAGCCAGAAATTATTGGAAAGTCCTTAAAAGCAGACTGTTAAAGGAGGGGAATGAAACGGTTACAAATTGTAACCGGTTGAAACTCGAAGCAGAAGACGGCAAGATGCGAATGACCGATGTTGGAAATGTTGAGCAGATATTCCGACTTATCCAATCCATCCCTTCTCCCAAAGGCCATGTCTTTTAAACTCAAAAACAAATAGACAGAATTACTAAGTGAAGCATTGATAATAAAATTCTTAAAAATAAAAAACCAGAGGTGGTTCGCTGTTTTTTTGTGAAGATCATTCTCCAGCAAAGTAGTCCACCCATTCCAAAGCAAAAATAAACAAAGTTTTCAAATTCGGCAAATAAAAAGGCATTGAGGCGCAGTGGCGGTCGCTATTTTTGTTTCAAATAGATGTGTCTGATGTTGTTTATTCCGGTATCTCTTTCGTCAATATCAAACATGTTGAGAGATTTTATTAATGGTAAAAGTTTTGGAAATCCATAGTTTCTTGGGTCAAACTCAGGTTTCTTTTTTATGATGAAGTTTCCTAAGTTGGCTAAAAAAGCCCAGCCATTTTCGTCAGCCAAATCATCGACACTATCTGTTATTAATTTTATTGTCTCATCATCTACTTTGCTTAGTGGTTCTCTTTTTTTGTTGTCTTTTTTAGCCGCCTCCTCAATATTTGGAACCTCATCTTCTGATTTTTTTAGTATTTCCAGATAAATAAATTTGTCACAGGCTGAAATAAATGGTTTTGGTGTTTTCTTTTCGCCAAACCCAATAACAAGCATTCCCGCTTCTCTGAGACGTGTGGCAAGTCTTGTGAAATCGCTGTCACTTGATACTATGCAAAAACCATTGACTTTGCCCGAATAAAGAATATCCATCGCGTCTATAATTAATGCACTGTCGCTTGAATTTTTACCGCTAGTATAACTGTATTGCTGAATAGGTGTTATTGCATTTTCCAAAAGAATATTTTTCCACCCCGAAACAACTGGTCTGGTCCAATCTGCATAAATTCGTTTAATTGTAGGAGTTCCATTTTTTGAAATTTCTTCCAACATTTCTTTCACATTAGCATATGGCACGTTGTCGGCATCAATTAAAACTGCAAGTTTATCATCTGTCATATTGTAGGTTGTTTATTAGGTTTTGTTATGTTTGGGGTCATTGTATGTTCTTTTTTGACGATTGTTTGGTTTAGGGTGGAGCACAACGTTTGACAATATGGCCTGAAAGGGATTGTCCCGAAGGGATTCCTTTGTAACGGGCTACTTTCCTGCCCACCGACACGAAATTTTGAGTGGGATAGAATGCTTGAATTACCACTGAAACCCTTATTGGCGATATTGTGTATTGTAGCCAGTGTATTTTTCATTTCATTGCTTTTTTGTTTTTATTCCAATTCCATTGCCAATATAAAAATCCAATCGGTCCGGTTATACTTTCCTCTGCATCTATAAAATTTGCATGCAAAAATGCTAACTCTATCCTAAAAGATTTAAAAAATCCCTTTTCACTATTGACGAATGGGGCTATCCTTGTAGCAATACAAAGTTGTTCTTTTCTAATGATATTATCAGCATATAAAAATGTAGAACCAAAAGATGCTGTTGAATGAAACGAAATCCAATTTCTACATCGATAATCAAGGCTAAAAGCAAAATCAGGACTTAAATAATTTGTATAAGATTTACCAATTTCATTTAAAGTATCTCCATTTGATATCTTTATATTTTCTACATAAGTAGCTCCACCAGATAAATGTATTCGCCACATATCAGATATTTTCCAACTAAAATTTATATGATTATACCAATTTTTTCCTCTTCTATTCACATTCAAATAATCAAGATTATGAAATTGGTCTCTTTCATCTTTAAGATATTGAAACATTGTCTCAAAAGAAACGGATGGTCTTATAGTTTTTTGTTTTAAAATACCAAATCGAAGGTTAAAGCTTGGCACTCCGCCCAACCAACATTCTAAATCAAGTTGCGTTGTCAACCAATTTGTTATTCCCCACCAAGCCCAACTTGGATATGGAGTAAATGCTTGATTATATATAAACTCTCCTTTTTTTAATACATATCCAGTAGATGCATCAGCAGGATGCAGCATTATCTCAGATTGCAGACCATTTAGTATAGTTGAATCAGAAAACTGTTGTGCATACAAACCATTGCTAATTGTCAATAGTGCTAATATTATTTTAAAAAATCTTCTATTCATTTCAATGTCTGCTGGTTGTGTGTTTTTCTTGCCCACAACTTTCCAGTGTTTTATTCAAAGTTTTCACCACAAAAATAAACAAACTTTCCCATTAAAACTGAAAAAATGTTGAATATATCGAAGTTGGAAAATGCGGAATGATTTACATGACAGAGGTGGACTACTTTGCTCCGGAATAATCAGCAATCTAATAATTTGCCAACTGAAGCAATAAAATTTGATCTTACTTTTTTCTTGATACTTCGGCGGGCTCAGCACAAGTAAAAAAGTAAGCAAAAAATCAAGAACGGCACATGCTTCTACCCGCTCTTGCAAAACATAAGAACCACTTGCAAAATGGTGTATAAAACAAGACAAAATGTGTTAATGGGAAAAATTATCTAACTTTCTTGTTTTATACAAACGCAAGCGATTTTACAGTGTTTCTATAATGTTTTGCAATTCACGCCAACGCCGGCCCGCAATGCCGTTCAGACCAACGCTTTTTTCTTATTATGAATAGGTTATGATACTTGCGAAAGTTAAATCATATAACTTTCAGTGAATATGTTCAACCGACAGAGGGTGGACTACTTTGCTCCGGAATGGGTGGACTACTTCAGTCCGGAATAATCATTCGACCGTCAGCCGTCTACTCGATTATGGCCAGTTAATTTTTTTATCTTTATTTGAATCAGAGTGAGAATCATAATCACAATAATCACTACGACTTGTCCAAAAAGAAATCCAATATTATCATTCCATATACTTAAAATACTCAGAAAGCATAAAATAAGAACAATTTTCTCAAAAAGGTTTAGAGATTTCCAATAATTTATACCTATTACAATTGAAGCCGCCCAATAACCCCATGTTATCATAACAGGAGAAGCTATTGGCAATAAAGGATTATCACGATTAAATAAAATATAAATCAATCCACCGATAATACTTGATAGTAATATTAATCCAATAATGTTCTGTTTTTTAAGTCGATTCTCTATTATATATCCAGTCAAAACTATTACAAGCGAATTGTGAAACCAAGCTATCAACCCACCCACATATAAAGGATAAGTAATCAATCTATACCAATTCCATGGTTCAAATAAATCTAGGCTCGGAAATAAAAATATATACTTTTGAGTATCATAAAAAATCAAGGTAATAATATTTGATACAAACAATATTAATATTAAAAGCAATGAAATTCGAGGTCTTTGTCTAATTAAATAATCTTTCATAAGCGATTGTCTCTTTTTTTTAATTGCCCATAACTTTCCAGTGTTTTACTCAATATTCCCACATACAAAAATAAACAAACTTTTCAATTTCATCAGAAAAAAATTCATGCCTGGTTTCGTTCATCAACTCGTAATATTTTCTCAATACTCTTACCTTTCGCTAATTCGTCAACCAATTTATCCAAATATCTTACTTGTCTTGTTAACGGATTGTCAATTTCTTCTATTCGATATCCACAAATTACACCTGTTATCAGCGATGCATTGGGATTCAGTTTTGCATTAATAAAAAATGACTCAAAGGTTGACTTTTTATCAATCATCTCTTGAATTTTTTCATTGTCAAAGCCCGTTAGCCATTCTATTACTTTATGCAATTCATCCTTTGTCCTGCCTTTCTTTTCAATTTTCGCCAAATAAAATGGATAAACCGAAGCAAATGTCATTTTTGCAAAACGTTTATTATGAGCTGTCGTATCTTTCATTATTTCAAAAATTAGGATATTAATGTTATTCCTGTCAAAACTGCAAGGTTGTTTTTCAGAAAAGCATAAGTCAGTTTATCAACTTTACAGTTAATAAACTCAACTTTTCTGAATTTTTTATTGTTCTTAAAAAATGAATTTAGCAATGTGGCATTTTCAAATTTTACACCGTAAAAAGAACAATTTTCAAAATGACAATCCTCTAATGTGCCTTCAAATACAATATCTTGAATTCCAATATCAAAAAAACTTGTGCGATGAAGCTTTACATTTACAATTGTGTTTTTTACGAACCCCCCTGATTTAAATTCAGTTTTCGTAAAATCAGCACCACTAAAATTGCACCCTTCGATAAAACTCCTTGCAAATTTTGAATTTCGAATCATACTGTTTGTAAAAGTATTATTGCTAATCATGGAATTCAGAATTTGGCTATTGCTAATATCAGAATTTGAAAAGTCGCAATCCTTTATATTATTTTTATCTAACCTAAGATTTGTCATATCAGAACCAACAAACAAACATCGCTGAATATTTGTTGAACTAAGTTTTTCGTGCAAATTTTTTAAACCCGAAAAATCGCTGTCGATTAAATTTTGTTTTGTTAAATCCCACGTAGGCTTTTTTTGGTGAGAAGAGGATAACTCAATTACACTGTTTTCGGATTTTTTCAAATCAGCTATCTCGTTATCAGATGTATTAAAGCTTTCCGAAAAATAATTCAGGTCAACTCCAAGAATCTCTGCAAGACGATCTAAGGTTATAATGTCTGGCATTGATTCACCACGTTCCCATTTACCAACTGCTTGCGAACTGATAGATACTTGACGGGCAAGTTCTGCTTGTGAAAGATTTGTTTTCTTTCTTGCTTTTGCGATTCTTTCGCCGATTGAATTTGAATTTAGCATCATATTAATGTTTTTTATTTTTTGATGCTACAAAGTTATTAGGTCTTGTCATCTTAGCCTAGTATTATCAACTACTTATGGTTGTTTTTTCGCTACTTCTTGTTGTTTTTTGACAACTATTCGTTGTTTTTCTATTGCATTCATAATTTACCTCAAAATTGTCTCAGAAGTTCGCTTAATAATATTGCTGACAACTCCCCAGTGCTTCATTCACCCTTTCCACAACAAAAATAAACAAACTTTCCCATTTTCAACTGAAAAAATGTTTATCATATCGAAAGAAGAAAATGCTGAATGATTCACATGACAAAGGGTGGACTACTTTAGTCCGGAATATTCATTCTCCTTTCCACCCCGTCCGTATTAACAACTCAATACTCACACTCACACTCAAAACTGTCCTTTGCGCAGAAATTCAAACCCTAACAACCCAGGCTATTACTCAAGCTGTTTCTGTCATAAAATTTGCATCATGTTCATGCCAGAACAGATGACCGTTTTTGGCAAATTTTCCGCCATAAACTTGGAATTTTCTTGCTTTTTTCACGAGGCGTTGCCTCGTGCTGAAGTAAATTCAGGCTTTCAGCCTGATTTATTTGTTTTCCCTAAATTGCCGAAAATCCAGCCTTGGGCTGAACTCTCCTCTTGCTAAATACTCAAAACTCAAAACTGTTCTTGCCGCTCCTCCTTAAGGGGAATTTGTCACACCTGGAGCTTGGTGTCCGCTATACCACACGTATTTCGACAGACTCGATAACCAATCGTGCGGCAACGGGGTTAAAAGGTATAGGGTATAAAGGTATAAGGGTATAAAGGTATACGGGTATACGGGTATACGGGGAGTAAGAATAATTGAATACTTGAACAAGAGAATTAAGAATTAAGAACAAAGAACCACGTGAACACTATACTTTAGCGTGTTATAAATATTTTATATTTTATTTTTTCTATTTTATTTTTTCTATAAATCGCATCTATCCCCAAACACAGCAATAGCTCCGGAATAATCACAATAAGCTAATAAGGTCAAGTTTAGTTTCTGATTTGTTGTTTTATTAAGGTAATAAGGTTTTTAAAGCCGGCATTTATAATCGTTTGATTGTGAAGGATTTTTCGGCTTATGCAGTAAATGGAAAAGAGATAAGATGATGGTAGCAACTGGGGGGGGACGGGGTGGTGCTTGGCAAAATTGCCGTCGTTTACCTAAAGGGACTCCTGTGGAGCTGAGCACTTCAACCCTTACGTAGTAAAACTATGGATAGAACAGGCTTTGGGGCTTTGACAACCCAGATAAACAGGAACAGTTTGTGCTTGTAAATGCGTTGGCGGTTTTACTTTTTTTTGGTTTTATTCTCTAAGATTTTCAAACTTTCTAAATAATTTTTTTCTGCCTCACTCAAGGTTTTTTGTTGATACTTCTTATATTCTGTGGTAGCTCTTTCAATTGCAATTTCATTACTAACAGAGCCTGCACCCTGTAGAAGTTTTTCACCACTCATTGTCAAGATTTTATCCAAATGTTCAGCCCAATCTTTCATTGTCATCGCTTGTTCTCTTTCTGCCTGGCGCTCTGCAAAATCCAAATATCCTGATACTATTTGACCCAACGAACGAAGTTCCTTTTCGTCTAAATAATTCTTTGCAACAACAACGTCTTTCAAGTACGGGCGACTGCCAGGAAAAGTCATTAGACCCATAAATTCTTTTTCGGCATCGGCACGAGTATAAATGACTTCGGCTGCAGTTTGTCCATGCACTGCATAATGAATTTTGTTTTGTACTTTCTTGAAAAATGCAATGGAAACATCTGCTTTTGGGTCGTAGTCAACACTGGTTGAGTAAATATCAAGCACCTGACGATAAAATACTTTTTCAGATGCACGAATATCCCGTATGCGTTGCAACAGTTCTTTCCAATAGCCACCGCCACCTAAATTTTTAAGGCGTTCATCGTCCATCGCAAAACCTTTTCTGATATACTCGTTCAGTCGCTTGGTTGCCCATTGGCGAAACTGTGTGCCTCGTATTGATTTTACACGGTAACCTACAGAAATTATAACGTCAAGATTGTAGTAATTATGGGCTTTCTGCTGAAATTCGGAAATTCCGAATTTCTTTGTACAAAATGCTTCTTCAAGTTCTCCATCCTTAAAAATATTCTGTATATGCTCATTTATGGTTGATTTTGCCTTGCCAAAAAGCAATGCCATTTGCTCCTGCGAAAGCCATACCGTTTCTTCTTCAAAACGAACATCTACAGATATTTTTTCGTCTTCGGTTTTGAACAAAATAAAATCTGAATTTTTATTTGTCATATTATTTTTTAGTTGTTAGCATTCGTTTTTTTTAATTTTCTGTCTGTCTCCAACACTTGGTGGCAACTCGTTGCAAATGCAACATCATGTTTATTTTATAATTCCCTCCCTCAAAAATATTGATTTTCCCACAAACAAAAATAAACAAAGTTTTTCAATTCAACTGGAAAAATGTTGAATATATTCACATCACTGAGGGTGGACTACTTTAGTCCGGAATAATCACAATAAGCTAATAAGGTCAAGTTTAGTTTCTGATTTGTTGTTTTATGAAGGTAATAAGGTTTTATAGTCTGCATTAATAAGAATTTGATTGTGAGGGTTTTATGTGCGTACTAAAGCTTGGTGTCCGTTATACCACACGATGCAATCGTGCGGTAGCGGCGTGCGGTAGCGGCGTGCGGTAGCGGTGTGCGGCAGCTGGGTCACTTTCCGCCCGCTTGATTTTAGCCTTTGTGCCGCCTGGTGTTCATTTTGTCTGTTTGAGATTTTTCCTGTTTTCAACTTCTTTTTTCAAAGCACGATTCATTTGTTGATAACCCAATTCGGTCTTTTTTATCATACCCCCCATAAATATAACAATTGGCCCAATAAATCTTTCAATTTGTTTGAACCTAGTTTTACCATCAGTTAAAGGTTCAAGTATAAAAGCATGATCTCCTCGATACAATATCTTTAGGAAACTTCCACCCCAAAGAATTTTTTCATTCGGTGTCACTTCAAATACTTCTGGTTTAAAAATCATTGGCTTCATATCTGGTGGGGTCACTTTTATTCTCAGGTATTCACCAACTTTAAGATTGCCTTCAACAAAAGGAATAAAAGGATTCCATATTTTCCAAGAATCAAAGTCTAAAAGAATATTCCAGATTTCTTCTGGTTTTGCTTCAATGTCAATATATTCGTCAATAATTCTTTTCATTGCTTTATATTCTATTATTAATTTTCTTCAAAGTTATATTCTGTTTTACACTTGGCGCTAGCTTTCCAGCGTTTTATTCACCGTTTTCTGAGCAAAAATATAAATTTTTCATTTATCATTTATCACTATGTGACGATGTGACATATAAACAAAAATATTTTTCATCTAAAAGTATTTTTTTTAATCAGATGTGCGATGAGGACTGGTAGCAACTGGGGGGGGCGGGGTGGTGCTTGGCGAAGTGGGCTGCATTAGATTGACAGCTGGCTGCTCGATTATGGGCTGGTTTCTTATTTGTCTTTTGGTTTTTTGTTTTCTATTTGTTTGGGATTTACCTTTCCTTTTAGTGCTGTCTTCGCGTTTAACGATGTAACTACTTTTTTGCCTGTTTTCGCTTCCAATGCTTTTCTTGCGTCCCCTGCTATTGTACCACCTTGTTGAGCAACTTTTGCACTTTCCTCAAAGGTTTCGGGATTTGTAGATTGTGAAATGTCTTTGGTTGAAGCCTCTGCAAGCATATTTAAAATCAATTCGGTGTTGGTCATATTGTCCCGAAGGCTTTCCTTTTTCAGTCCTTTGAGAATCTTATACTCTTTGGTTGTATTTCCCGACCACGCTTTGGTAATGATGTCGGTAAGTGTAGCGAATTGCAACCCCTCTTTCAAACCTCGCTTTTTCCACTCATCCGTGAGTTCTTTGCGGATTTCAATACTTTTCAGACGTTGGATTATCCAATTTTCCGAATAGCCCAATTTCATATATTGTTCTAAAGCCCTGTCAATGGTAATTTCGGGGTCTTGCATTTCGTCCAAACGTTCCGATGCTAACTGTGCTAACCACAACTTAAACGGCTCTGCCTTTGGTGACGGAATGGATTGAATGAGCCTGAATATTTGTTCAGTGTCAGCAACATCAGTTAGCCTCATTTTGCCGTCTGTTGCAGTCATTTTCAACTGTCCGATTTTTTCGGACAGTTCACTCCCTTCCTTTTTCAACTTGGTTTTCAGGTCGTTCCAATACTTTCTCGGACGGTCTGTTCCTGTTAACACTTCAATTACATCAATAACAGAAATATACCAAAGTTCTGTTTCTTCGTCCCAATGGGTGCGGACTTGCTTTTGGTCAAATACTTTTATGGCATTTTCTTTACTCATTCGTTTCAAAATTATTCCTTTTCCATTGAGTAGTACTCTTTTAAAAATTACAACTAACTCCCCAGCGTTTCATTCACCGTTTCCAAAGCAAAAATAAACAAACTTTTTAATTTCCATTGAAAAAAATTCACGCCTGGTTTCGTTACTCAACTCCCGAATTGTTGGGTAAGTCTTAGTTATTATGCCTCGTTATTTTCCTTTTAAATCTGTTCTAATATCAATTCAGTCAATGTATTTACATCGCTATTTATTGTGCCATAAATATACCGTTCATAAACAACTATATTGTCGGGGGGATTTAGATTTAATTTTATGCCTTTTTCTAAAGCTAATGATCTTAAAAACTCCCTTTGTACACGTCCATTTCCTTCTCTGAAAGGATGCAGAAAATTTACATTATCCAAAATTTCGGCTAATTTATGGGCTAACTTTTTTTTATTAGTTTCTTTTATAGCCCTATATTCTGCAATTAGGTTATCGATATACTGAAACGCAATATAAAAGCGTTCTCCGTTAAAAAAAGGTTTTCCGGCTTTACTAATATTTACTGTTCTGACTTTTCCCGCCCATTCATACACGTCTTGAAACAAATAATGATGAATGATTAACAACGAATTAGAATCTTTAATTTTGATTGGATTTTCAAATAATTCCTCAGCTCTTTTAGAAACTCTTAAACTCTCATAAGCTAGCAAAATTCTTTCGTCTTCAATATTCGCCAAATTATGCAAAACACCATTTTTATTAGTGTATTTGTAATCGGCATCAATATATTCATAGTTATTTTCCATAAATGGCATGTAACTTAGTCAAAAAGTTCGTCTCAGAAATTATACCTGTTTTCCAATCTACATACAATTGAATTAATTCTTTTGTTGGTTCAAAACCCTCAAACATATTTGTACCAATAGCATTTGCAGTATTTTCCAATGTTTTAAGGTCGGGAAATTTCACACCCATTATTGTTAGGTTTTTACGATCTATGTCTATTGTTTTATACATTTTTCAAGTGGTCTAATCAATTAAGACAATAATTAATACAAAGATAGTTTGTTTTTG